>JAEWBL010000427.1 GCA_023391175.1 Pseudomonadota bacterium | reverse complement strand
GATGGTCTCGAACAGCGGGATGATGTTCACCTCGCTCACGAGCCCGCCCGCCCCGTCGCTGGTGACGAGGCCGACCTCCTTGAGCAGCAGCGCCACCTCGAGGAGGTCCGACACGCCCTCGCCCTTGGAGATGATGGCGTTGGGGATCACCTCCCGTCCGAGCGCCCGGTGCGCGGCCGCCGCCTCGCGCAGGATGTCGAGTTCCGAGCAGGTCTCGTCCGAATAGGCGATGAACGGCGAGGCGAGCGGCCGGGGCGTCGCCAGCTCCTTGAGCAGCAGCGCGATGCGCGCCTCCTCGTCGAGGCCCGCGTAGTTGCTGCCGGGCACCGCCTTCTCCAGCAGTTCCGCCACCACTCGCTCATGGACATCGGAATTCTGTCTGAGGTCGATGCAGGCGAGGTGGAAGCCGAAGCAGTCGGCCGCGCGGCGCAGCAGCCGCAGCCGCCCGCGCGCCAGAACCTTCGAGCCGTTTGCCACCAGCGACTCGCTGATGATGTCGAGGTCCGCACGGAACTCCTGCGCCGTGGCATAGGGCACAAGCCCTTCGGTCGTCAGCGGCTCCCCGCGCAGCTTGCGGCCGGTCTGGCGCAGGCGCTCCAGCACGTAGGCGAGGGCGAGGCGATAGGGCTCCTCCCGGTGCTCCTGGGAGCGGTCCGGTGAGCGGGCGGCGAGTTCGGTGAGGGCATCCGAAACGGTCACGAGGCGCTGGGCCAGGGACAGCTCGGCCCCGAGCGCCACCAGTTCCTCCTCGTAATGGGCGAGGATGCGGTCGCGGTGCAGGCGCACGGTTTCCTTCAGCACCTGAGCAGTGACGAAGGGGTTGCCGTCACGGTCGCCGCCGATCCAGCTGCCGATGCGCAGGAACGAGGGAAGCTGCACCTCGTCCCCCTCTTCGGCGAGGCGGTCCTCGATGGCGCAATAGAGGCGCGGCACCTCGGTGAGGAAGGTGTAATCGTAATAGGAGAGACCGTTCGCCACCTCGTCCAGCACGGTCAGCTTGATGCGACGCAGCAGCGCCGTCTGCCAGAGGGTCAGCACCGCCCGGCGCAGGATCTCCTCGCCCTCCTCCCGCTCCTGCGGGGTGGGCACCACGCGCTCGCGGCGGTCCAGCTCGGCGGCGATCTCCATCTCGCGGTTAAGCGTGCTCTTGCGGCGCACCTCGGTGGGGTGGGCGGTGAGCACCGGGCTCATGCGGGCGCCGAAAAAGAAGTGGGCCAGTGCCTCGCGGCCGATGCCCATCTGCTCCGCTCGCGAAAAGGCATAGGCGAGGCTACCCGCCCGAGGCGCCGAGCCGGCGATGGCGTGGGCGCGGTTGCGGCGGATGTGGTGCTGGTCCTCGGCGATATTGGCGAGGTGGGAAAAGTAGCTGAAGGCCCGGATGGTATCGAGGGAGCGGTCGGCGGGCAGCGCGCCGAGCAGGCCGCCCAGCTCGTCGCGGGCCGCCTGGTCGTCGTCGCGGTGAAAGCGGATGGACAACTGGCGGATGCGCTCCACGAGGTCGAACACCTCGGCGCCTTCCTGGTCGCGCACCGTGTCACCGAGAATGCGGCCGAGCAGCCGGATGTCGTCGCGCAGCGGCTGGTCCTTCACGTCCTCTGCGCGCGGCGCGATGCCGCTCGAAAGTGCCAAATTCGTCATCCGATTTCCCCCGGACTCGTCCGCTGCTGCGGCGCACGTCTCTTTCGACCTTAGTCTTAAGGAAATTGTGCAGGAGCGAAAGGGCGTTCCGGGCGAAGGTGCTTTCACGCGCCGAGAAGACGGGCCTCGGCGGCGCGGGCGGCGCCCGACATCACGGCGAAGATACAGGCGAAGAAGCGCTCCAGCGCCTCCCGCCCCAGCGGGGACAGATGGCCGGTGCCGCGCGCGCCGCGCTCCACCAGTCCGCGCTCCTCACTCAGCCGCAGCAAATCGAGCACATGCGCCCGCGACAGGTGGAAGCGGCGCGAGAGATTGGCGATGGAGGGTGGCTCGTCGCCCGCCGATTCGGCGGTGAGCAGCGCGATCAGCACCATCAGACCGCCGTCGCGATCAACCAGATCCTCCAGTTCGCGGGCCGCGGAGACCGGGCGGAAGCCGGCGAGGAAGGCATCGCCCAGCATCACCGCGAGCATCCGCGTGAAGGCCGCATCCGAAAGGCGGGGCGCGAGCCGGGCGAGTTCAGGATCGAGCGTGCTGCCGGCCTCGAAAACGAGGCGCCACCGCTGGTGCTGGAGGGCGACGAGCTTCTCCTGCGGGATCAGCGGCTTCACCCGTCGATCCTCGGTCGGCGCCGCCGACGTCAGATAGCCGCCCCAGCGCATGAGGGCGAGCATCGCCTTCGCCCGGCCCCGGCTGCACAGGCCGGTTGCGGTACACAGCGCGACGATCCGCGCCGCCGTCAGCCCGCCGCCCTCGGCCGGCGGCAAGGCATCGAGATAGAGAACCAGAAGGCCCAGCATGTTGCGGCCGCGATCGCTGAGCAACCGATTGAGCAGGCGGTTGCCGCTGTAGAGCGCGCTGATCTCGCTGACGAGGCGCGCCACCGCCGGCCGGAAGGCCGGATGGGCGGCAAGCGCCGCCCGCGTCTCGGCCCCGCACGCGGCAAGCCAATCCACCGCCGACCCCGACCGCTCCGCCACCCGCCCCGGCACCCGCGCCTCCGCCCCATCGTCCCGCAGAACCCAACGTCAGTCGGGCCAAGAATCGCCATTGCGGTAAGACAGGATGGCGCCTAGCTCACGTGAAGTCACCTCGGCGCGGTGTCACCCCGGGCGTCACGCACAGGTGTCTTCCAAGGATGCCGAGGCCGCCATGCGACTGCGCCTGCTGACACGTTCCGCTTTCCTTGCCGCAACCCTCGCCGCGATGCCCCCCGCCGCCGTCGTGACGCTCGCGACGACCGCTCCCGCGGGCGCCGTGGTCTATTGCCGGACGGTCGGCGTTCCCAAGGGCTGCGTCGCCCGTCCCACGGCCCCGGCGGCCCGTGCAGCGGTCCATTGCACCCGGCCCGGCTATCCCGCAGGCTGCGTGCCCGGCGCCGGTGCCCCCGGCGTGGGCGTCACCCCCGGCGTCGGCGTCGGTGCGCCCGGTGTCGGCGTCGCGCCCGGAGCCGGCGTGAATGCCGGCGGCCCGGTGAACCGCGTCGGCGTCCGCTGCCCGCGCGCGTCCTGAAATCCACTGGAGGCAACACCCCATGAAGTCCCTGCTCTGCGCCGCCGCCCTCACCCTCGCCTGCGCCGCCCCGGCGCTCGCCGACAAGGCCTCGGCCGACCAGTGCGCCGCCGGCCTCGGCGCCGACGCCAAGGCGATCTATGCCGCCGTCGCGCCGGGCTTCGCCAGCGCGTCCGACCCGCGGGCGCTCGTGACCGCGAAGACCAAGGCTCTGGTGCAGTCCGGCGCCGTGTCCATGAGCAACGCCCGCCCCGCCGCCGAAGCGGCCGGCGCGTGCCTCACCCAGCTGCGCTGACTGAACAGGCCGCCGGCTCCGTGGAGCGGGCGGCCTTCACGCCCTCGGGCGGGCGGGCTGTTCAGGGCCCCGGACGAGCGGCCTTCGGGCCGTCAGGCGCGGGAGCCCGCTTGCCCGAGGCAGCGGGACGGGTCTAAGGCTCGCCTGTTCCCCGTCCAGACCGACCGGCCCATGACCAACACGCCCCACACGCCCGACACGCTCCTCGCCTTCCTCGTCCAGAACGACATCCCCGGCACCACCTACGAGCATCCGCCCGTCCACACGGTGGCCGAATCCCAGGCGCTGCGCGGCGACATTCCCGGCGCCCACACGAAGAACCTGTTCCTGCGCGACGGGAAGAAGACCTATTTCCTGCTCACGCTGGCCGAGGACACCCCGGTGAACCTCAAGGCCCTGCGCGGACCGCTCGGGGCGAAGGGCTCGCTCTCCTTCGCCTCGCCGGAAGCGCTCATGGAGCACCTCGGCATCCTGCCCGGCTCGGTGAGCCTGCTGGCGCTCGCCAACGACACCGAAGGCCGCGTCCGCTTCGCCATCGACGCCGCGCTCATGCGCGCCGATCTCGTGGGCTGCCACCCGCTCACCAATGCCCGCACCACCGTGCTCACGCCGGCTGCGCTGCGGGCCTTCTTCCGCCTGACCGGCCACGAGGCCATGGAGGTCGAGATTCCGCCCGCCGCCGAGGCGTGAGCCTCCGGCAATTGGCGCGGGGCTTCAATTGATGCACGGTTTCATGGCGCTCTCGTCGGAGCCGGCCTGGGCGAGCAGAGTCCTCAGATCGATGTCCTGGATCAGGGTCACGAAGTTTCCGCCCGGCTTCAGCCTGAGATAGGTGCTGAGCAGGAGCGGCCCCGCTGGCAGCGTGCCGCGCACGCACCCCTCCGCGGAAACCGCGAGCGATCCGCTGGCGCGCCGGCCCTTCGCCAGCTCGTCCGATTTCAGCGCCAGCGCCTCGCTGCGCGCCGCCTCCAGCTTGCGCCGGCCTTCGTCCGTCAGCCGGAAGACGGTGATGCGCATGCCCGTGCGCTCCTCCTCCTTCAGCGCCGAGAGCGCTTTCGGATCAGCCTCCACCTCCAGCGCCGCCTGCACGGTGGTCTTGCGGGCCTCCTCACCCTGTCGCCAGTAGGACATGACGACGAACGCTCCGCCGGGAACCGCGACGATCTCCTTCGGCGCGCGCACGGCCGCACGCAGGACGGTGAGGTCCGCCGTCTCGAGATCAAGGGTGGCGAGCTGGGGCAGAGAGCTGATGGGCACATGGGAGCAGGCACCGACGGACAGAACGAGCGCCAGCACGGCGAGCGGCCGCAAGGCGCGCCCAAGGGCGGGAAAGAAATGCATTCGATCTCTCATTTTGGGTTGAATAATTACTGTTTTACGATAAAAAATAAATGCGTCAAGGAAAGGTCGCTCATGTCCCCTTCGCCCCTCGACCCCAGACTCCATCGCGTCGTGTGCCTCGGCCGCACACTCTCGGTCGCAACCCTCGTGATTCTGCTGCTGCTCGTGGCGTCCGGCCTCGGCATCTGGCTGTCGCCGGGGCTGGTGGAACGGGTCATCGTCCCGCGCGTCGGCCTCGTCGGGCATCCCGTCGCGCTCGATGGCGCGAGCCTGTCGGCCGGGCTCGCGATTTCCGCGATCCCGCTCGGCATCCTCGCCTATGGCCTGCTGCAGGTGCGCCAGATCTTCCGCGACTTCGGCCGCGGGGAACTCATCTCCGCCCTGCTCGCGGTCCGGCTGGAACGCTTCGGCGCTGCCGTCGCGCTTCAGGGACTGATCGCGCCCTTCGTCGGAGCGGCGCTGAGCATCGCGCTCACCCTCAACAATCCGCCCGGTGCGCGCGCCATCGCCGTCTCCATCTCCAGCCATGACGTGGTGGCGGTGATCGTCGGGCTGCTCGTCATCGGGGTGGGTGCGGTCATGCGCGAGGCGGCGCGCATCGCCGAAGAAAACGCGAGCTTCGTCTGAGCGGGGAGGCTATGGGAGCACCATGCCCATCATCGTCAATCTCGACGTGATGCTGGCGCGCCGCAAGATGCGTTCGCGCGAGCTGGCCGAGCGCATCGGCATCACAGAGCAGAACGTCTCGTTGCTCAAGTCCGGCAAGGTCCGCGGCGTGCGTTTCGACACGCTCGCCCGCATCTGCGAAACCCTCGGCTGCCAGCCGGGCGACATCCTGGAATACGTGCCGGGGCCGGAAGAGGCGGACGAGGGCGCGGGGGACTAGAGCCCCGCGTCGCCTCCCGCCCGCGCATCATAGGCCGCCTGGGCGGCCAGCACCGCATCCATGTTGCGCTCGGCCCAATGGGCGATGGCCGCCACCGCGTCGGTCAGCGTCCGGCCGAGGGGGGTCAACGCATATTCCACGGTGACCGGCACCGTGGGGAACACCGCCCGCGAGAGGAGCCCGTCGCGCTCCAGCTTTTTCAGAGTCTGCGACAGCACCTTCTGAGAGATGCCCTTGATGTCCCGCCTCAGGTGGTTGAACCGCACCGGCCCGTCGCGCAGGCGGTCGAGGATCAGCACCGCCCATTTGTCGGCGATGCGGTCCAGCACCATGCGGGTGGGGCACTGGGCCTCGTAGACGTCGAAGGGCCACGGCAGGCGGCAACTCTCGCCGGCCGGCGCCTGCATGTCCTCAGGTTTCCCGGAAGTGACCATGTGACTTCAAAGTGCTCTCTTTTGGGCTCGCTCGACCAGGAATATGTATCCATTCGGAAGCTGGTTTCCAGCAGAAACCTATCCTTGGATGCCCGCCCGGTGCGCCGGTCAGCAGGAGAGCGATCATGTCGGGTCAGATTCTGGTTTTCGCGGCCAACGGCAATGTGGGCCAGCCGCTGGTGGAGGCCCTTCTCGCGAAGGGTGAGCAGGTGAAGGCGGCCTCCCGCACGGGCAAGGCGGTGGGCGGAGCGCAGGGCGTCGCCATCGATATCGACGATCCGTCCACCCTCGCCGCGGCCTTCGAGGGCGTAGACCGCGTCTTCCTGCTCGCCCCCACCGGTTCGCTCGACATCACTGGCCGCCTGTTGCCCGTGGTGGAAGCCGCGGCCGCCCGGAAAGTGAAGGTGGTGCTGATGACGGCGCTCGGGGTCGATGCGGACGACGCCATTCCCTATCGGCAGGTGGAGCTGGCGCTGGAGCGCTCCGGGACGCCGTTCGTGATCCTGCGGCCCAACTGGTTCGCGGACAATTTCCAGACCTTCTGGAAGCCTGGCATCGATCACGGCGTGATCGCCGTACCGGCCGCGGATGGCAAGACGAGCTTCATCGACCGGCGCGACATCGCCGAAAGCGCGGCCGCGGCGCTGACCACGGACCGTTTCGACGGGCGCGCCTTCAACCTCACCGGCCCCGAAGCGCTGGGTTATGGCGAGGCGGCCGCCATCCTCTCACGGGTGACGGGCAAGGCCATCGCCTACACGCCGGTGAGCGATGATGCTTTCGTCGGCATCCTCATGGGCGCCGGGGTGCCGGACGCTTATGCACGTTTCCTCGCCACGCTGTTCCATCCCGTCCGCGAGGGGTGGACGGCGGGCATCACCGGTGACGTGGAAACGCTGACCGGCCATGCCCCCCGCACGCTTGAGACCTATGCGCGTGACAACGCCGCCCGGCTCGCCTGAGCGGGCGGGTCAGAGGTCCATGCGATAGCGGACGAAATCGTCCGCCAGGACGAATTCGTCGTAGAGCCGGCGGGCGGGGTTGTCCTGCCGCGTGTGCCAGTAGAGGCGCGACCAGCCCCGCTCCCGGCCGAGGCGAACCAGGTCCGCGATCAGCGCACGGCCGATCCCGCCGCCACGGCAGGCGGGATCGACGAACAGGTCTTCCAGATAGCAGACCGGGGCGTCGACCCAGGTGCCCTCATGCAGGATGCTGATGGAGAAGCCCACCGGCGCGCCGCCGCGCCGCGCGATGCGGCCAATCATGGGGACAGAAGGGTCGAGGATGCGCGCCCAGGTGCGGGCGGTGATGTCCGCCCCCACCTCGGTTTCGTAGAAGGCATTGTAGCCCGCCCAGAGGCGACGCCATGCGGCCTCGTCCTCAGGCCGCGCATCGTCGATCAGCAAGACCTCGCCGATCTCCTCGCCCCGCCCGCTCAATTGCCCCCGTCCAGCAGGCGGCGGGCGATGACCTGCGCCTGGATCTCCGCCGCGCCCTCGAAGATATTGAGGATGCGCGCGTCGCACAGGATGCGCGACACGGGATATTCCAGCGCGAAGCCGTTGCCGCCGTGGATCTGCAAGGCGTTGTCCGCCGCCGCCCAGGCGACGCGCGCGCCGAGCAGCTTGGACATGCCGGCCTCGAGGTCCGTGCGGCGGCCTTCATCCTTGGCGCGGGCGGCGAAGTAGGTGATCTGGCGGGCGATCATGGTCTCCACCGCCATCATCACGATCTTGTCGGCGACGCGGGGGAAATGGATGAGCGCCTTGCCG
>JAEWBL010000423.1 GCA_023391175.1 Pseudomonadota bacterium | reverse complement strand
GGGCACGCTCTACCCCGACGTGATCGAAAGCGTTTCGTTCACCGGCGGTCCTTCGGTGACGATCAAGAGCCATCACAACGTGGGCGGTTTGCCCGAGCGCATGAACATGAAGCTGGTGGAGCCCCTGCGCGACCTGTTCAAGGACGAGGTGCGCGCGCTTGGCCGCGAGCTGGGCCTGCCGGAAAGCTTCGTCGGCCGCCATCCCTTCCCCGGCCCCGGCCTCGCCATCCGCTGCCCCGGCGCGGTGACGCAGGAAAAGCTCGACATCCTGCGCAAGGCCGACGCCATCTATCTGGAAGAAATCCGCTACGCCGGCCTCTATGACGTGATCTGGCAGGCCTTCGCCGTGCTGCTGCCCGTGCGCACCGTGGGCGTGATGGGCGACGGCCGCACCTACGACCACGTTCTGGCCCTGCGCGCCGTCACCTCCGTGGACGGCATGACCGCCGATTTCTACCCGTTCGACATGACCTTCCTCGGCCGCACCGCCACCCGCATCATCAACGAGGTGAAGGGCGTCAACCGCGTGGTCTACGACGTGACCTCGAAGCCGCCGGGCACCATCGAGTGGGAATGATTTTCCCTCGTCCGGCGCACCGGTAGCTGAGAATACCAGGACACCCAGTCGTCGGCCGGCGCTGGTTGCGGTGAGGTGTATTTAAAGACGCTCGATTTCGCCACCGGCGGCGAGATTGCGCGGGTGGCGTACAGCCGCCTCGCGGATCGGCCATGGGGTGGCTTGAGAAGCCGCGGCGAGGAACCTACCGCGGACCGCGATGTCCTACACCGTCGCCGTCTCCACTCTTGCTCGCAGAACGCCCGCCAGATGTTCAGCGAACTGTGCGCTGGGAAGGGGCAGGTTGCGGTCGCGGAGCTGGCCGAGCACGAGGTCGGCGCTCGGCAGGTCGCGCTCGTCCACCGGGCGCACGATGATGCCGGGCGGCATGGCGTCCGGCTCGGCGCCGATCTCGATCTGGAAGGAGATCATGCCGGTGTGGGCGACGAGCCCCCGCAGCAGCTCGAAGGAATTGGTCTCAGCCGCCACCGACAGCTTGAGTCCCGCGCGGGAGAGCCGTTCCTCGATCATCTGCCGCCCGCCGGTGGAGAGTTCCGGCAAGGCGATGGGATGGCCGGTGCAATCGGCGAGGCGCAGCTTCGCCTTGCGGGCGAGCGGGTGGTCCGCGTTCATCAGCGCCACGAGCCGCTGCGGGAGGGTCATGATCGGCCTGAGGCGCCCGAGGAAGGGCGGCCGGAAGACGAGGATCAGGTCCACCACATAGTCCACCAGCAGGCCCATGGCCCGCTCGTGATCCACCACCATCACCTCGAACGTCATCAGCGGATAGCGCTGGCGAAAGGCGCCCATCTGCCGGGGCAAGAAATCGTGGGCCAGCGCCTGGCTGCAGGCGATGCGCACGGTGCCCCGCCGCAGCCCGCGCAGATCCTCCAGCTGTGAACGCATGCGGTCGGCATCGTTCAGCTGCTCGCGCACATAGGTGAGGAAGACCTCGCCGGCCGAGGTGAGCCGCACGCCCCGAGCGCGACGCTCCAGCAGCTTCAGCCCCAGTTCCTCCTCAAGATCCATGATCCGGCGATTGAGGGCGGAGGGGGTCACGTTGAGCCGGTCGGCGGCGCCGCGAATGGAGCCGGTGCGGGCCACCTCGTCCATGTAGCGCAGGAATCTGAGGTGCCGCATGACGTCTCCACCGCTTGTAGCTTTTTAGGCTACAGCATGTGGAATAATCGGCAATGGATCGCACCAGTGGCCCATGCCAGTCTCCATTCGTTTGGAGAGCCCTCTCCAGCCTTCCGCGAGCGCCCCATGTCCGTGTCCAGCCCTCCCCCGCTGCGCTTCGCCCGTCCCGTGCCGGCGCCCCGGCCGGTGACGCTCCCGGGGGCACCGCCGCCCGCCGAGCTCGATCTCGCCCGCACGGCGCTGGTCATCGTGGACATGCAGAACGACTTTCTCGAACCCGACGGCTGGTTTCCCCGCCTCGGCGTCGACCCCTCGCCGCTCCTCGCCATCGTGCCGCGCCTTCAGGCGCTGATGACGGCCGCGCGGGTGGCGGGCCTGCTGGTGATCTTCGTGAACTGGGGGGTGCGGGCGGACCGCGCGGAGCTTTCGGCCCCGCTCCTCGCCAAGGCCTCGGGCGCGGGCACGCGGCCGGTCTATGCCGATCCCTCGGTGGAGGGGCGCGGACGCATTCTCGTGGAGGGCGACTGGGGTGCCGCGACCATCGACGCGCTGGCGCCGGAGCCGGGCGACCTCGTGGTCCACAAGCATCGCCTGTCCGGCTTTCACGACAACGAGCTGGACTCCATCCTGCGCAACCGGGGCATCGACACGCTGTTGTTCTCGGGCGTGAACATCGACCGCTGCGTGTTCTCCACGCTCTGCGATGCGAGCTTCCGCGGCTACGGCTGCCTGCTGGTGGAAGACGCCTGTGCCACCGTCTCCCCGGCCTATGTGTCGGACGCCATCCTCTTCCTCGTGCGCCAGCTCTACGGCGTCACGCTTTCGAGCGGCGACCTCATGTCCGCCCTCGCCGACCAGCCTCAACAATAACCAGAGCCAGACGGGACCTTCAGAATGACACTCCGGACACTCTCCCGACGATTTGCGCTTGCCCTCGCCCTCGGCATCGCCTCCACCGCTGCCGCCGGCCTTCCGACGCTGGCGGACACCAAGCTGAAGATGGTGCTGAACTGGAAGTATCAGGGCCCGCAGGGCATGTTCTTCCTGGCGCAGGACCGCGGATACTTTAAGGCGGAAGGCCTTGACGTCACCTTCGACCAGGGCAACGGCTCCGGCGCCGCCGTGCCGCTGGTGGCGAACGGCACCTATGACATGGGCTTCGGCGACGTGAACGCGCTCATCGAGCTCGCCGCCAAGAAGCCGGAGGGCGCCCCGGTCGCCGTCTACATCATGTTCAACCAGCCGCCCTTCACCATCGCGGTGAAGGCGGACAGCCCGATCAAGACGCCGAAGGATCTGGAAGGCAAGACGCTGGGCGGCGCGGCCAATGACGGCGCGCTGAAGCTCTTCCCCGCCTTCTGCAAGGTGGCGAAAATCGACTGCTCCGGCATCAAGATCACCAACATGCAGCCCAACCTGCGCGAGCAGATGCTGATGCAGGGCCAGGTGGACGGCGTGTTCGGCTATGTGAACACCATCCGCTTCTCCGCCAAGCTCATCGGCGCCGACGACGACAAGCTGCGCTACATCAATTTCGGCGATTACGGCATGGACCTCTATTCTAACGGCATCATCGTCTCGGCTGATCTCATCAAGAACAATCCCGAAGCCATCAAGGGCTTCTTGCGGGCCCTCAACAGGGGCGTCATCGACACGCTGAAGGATCCGGACGCTGCGGTGGCGGCCGTGGCCAAGCGCGAGCCGCTCATCAAGGTTCCGCTCGAGAAGGAGCGCCTCGACGCCACCCTGAAGGCGGAGATGAACCACCCGGAGATCGCCAAGATCGGCCTCGGCAACGTGGACATGAAGCGCCTGCAGGACTCCATCGACATCCTGGTGGAGGCCAACAAGCTGCCCACCACGCCGAAGGCGTCGCAGATCTTCGATCCCGCTTTCTTGCCGCCGGTGGCGGACCTGCCCAAGAAACTGTTCTGAACTCGACGCTTCGACGTCCCGATCCGGCGCCGCTCCCTCAAGCGG
>JAEWBL010000421.1 GCA_023391175.1 Pseudomonadota bacterium | reverse complement strand
CCCGCTGAAGCGGGTGATCTACACCAACAACTACGCCGTTACCGGCCGCGCGCTGAACCACCACGGCTATCCGCGCCTGTTCGAGCACTATCACGCCGACCGGCGCTTCGGAAAATTCTGGTGGCCGCCCAAGAAGGTGCCGCTCTATCTCTCGGCCGCCTCCAAGCACCCGTGCTCCACGGTCTCGGTGCAGTTCTTCATGGCCCAGCCGCAGTTCCGCGCAGACCCGCGCCGCCATGTGGAGCGGTTCGCGGATCAACTGGCGGAGGCTGAGATCCCCGCCGAATACGGCTGGCTGAAAGAGCCCGTGAATGCCGTCGAGGCACTGGTGCGCCGCGCGCTGGGCTAGGTGTTTTCGGGAAGCTGGGCGCCGGGGCGGGGGCTGTGTCCTCCCGCTCCGGCGCCGCGCTGTCAGAACTTGTGGAAGATGAAGAAGGCGCCGGCCGAGATGAAGGCGAAGCCGAGCAGGTGGTTCCAGCCCAGTGGCTCCTTAAGGTAAAGCACCGAAAAGCCGGCGAAGACGACGAGGGTGATGACCTCCTGCATCGTCTTGAGCTGTGCCGTGGAATACACCTCCGAGCCGAAGCGGTTGGCCGGCACGGCGAGGCAATATTCAAAAAAGGCGATGCCCCAGCTCGCGACGATGGCGAGAACGAGCGGCGCCGACTTGTGCTTGAGGTGTCCGTACCAGGCGAACGTCATGAAGACGTTCGAGGCCACGAGCATGACGATGGGCAGGATCTGGGGCGGGATCAGGCTGGTCAGGGCAGGCATGCGGGTCGGGTCCTCGGTGAGACCTGACCCTTTAGAGCATTTCAGGCCGTGTTGAACCCTGCCGCGGGGAGAGGCGTCATGGAGCGCCGCGACCTCAGGTGAGCAGCAGCTCCCGCGACATCACCACTTCCTGGCCGGGCACTGCGAGATCGAACACGAGTTCGCGCACATCGCCTGAGATGCGCACCACCAGTTCCTGATAGCCGCCCGCGCCGGCTGCGTGCCCCTGCGCCGCCACCCGCCGGCTCGAGACGACGGCAGCGCCCGGCGTCGGCCGGGCGCTCCAGTAGTGCGGGCTCAGGCCCGGATAGGGCAGGGCGACGACAAGGTCGTCACTTGCCCGCGGCCGCGGTACGCTTGCGCTTGGGGTGGTGAGCCACAAGGCCTGCGGCGGCAGGTTCGGCGGCCGAGGGAGCTGCTGTGACATAGGCGTCCCAGAAGACATATTCGTTGTCGATGGCGCACTCATTGTAGGCGATGCGGCCAAAGCCGTCCTCGCCCCAGCTCGTCCCCCAGCTGTTCTTGATGATCCAGGCGCCCTGGTCGTCATCGTAACCGACGACGGCCACGGCATGGAGGCCCACATATTCGCCTCCGGCGTGCCGGTAGATTCCTCGGCCGTAGCGGAGGAAGTCCTCGTAGACCTTGAGGATGGCGATGACCGGGCCGCGATAGGCGAGGGCCTTTCGGCGCTGCGCCGAGGTCCCCGCGCTTTCCCAACCGGTGACCCAGGCGACCGGAGGAATGTTCCGTCCGGGCGAATCCTGGCCCGGATAGGGAAAGTCGCTCTCGCGGCCGAGGCCGTTGGTGCGGGCAAAGCCGAGGGCGGCCTCCGGCCACCAGCCCTGCGCGCAGGTTCGGCCGCCGCCGAAGTAAAGCGCCGCCTCGGACAGGTCGTGGGTCGGATCGGCCTTGTCCTGGGCGATGGCGAGGCGGCTTTCGATGGCCGCCACGGTGGCGAAGGCGACGCATGCGCCACACGCGCCCTGGTTGCGGATGGGCGTCACGAAATTGACGCCCTGGCGGACGCTGCGCCAGTCGATGCTGCGGGGCGCGGGGGGCAGGGCCGCGAAGGCCGCGGATTCCACGCCGCGCGCCAGCGTGAGCTGGGCCATCGCCACCTGCGGGTCGACGATGACGCCGAGAAAGGCCTGTCCGCCGCCCGACTCCACCACCGAGAAGATGGGCTTCTCGGAGGGCGTCCAGTCGAACTTGCGCAGGGCGATCTCGTTCTTGAGTTCGGAGAGATCCAGCATGGGTCAGCCCCTGCAGGTCTCGGCGAAGATCTGGTCGCCGATCTTGATGAGGCCGTTGAGGACCGGGCCGGCGATGGTGCCGGCGCCAGGAATGAGGACCAGCACGGTGGCGGCCAGTTCCAGCAGCGGCTTGGCCTTGGGCCAGAGGCCGCAGAAATCGCTGCCGACGCCAACGACGGCACCCGCACCCGCGGTCGCAGCCTGCGGCTCGTTCGCGGCCGCAACCGCGTCGGTGATGATCTTGGCTCCGGCCTGGGCTGACAAAGACATGGTTGAGCTCCCCCTCCAAGTGGAAGCGCAACCTTAGGGCGAGTGAGCTCGCGATACAATCAAAAGGATGTTATCTGCCCCGCAGACAACTTAAACGAGCGTCTTCCGGGTCGGCCCCTCATGCCCCATATTCCCCCCATGGCCAAAGCATCCCGTCCCGGAAAGCTCGGTGAGCGTTCCCAGCGTCATTTCGAGCCGGCGCCCCAGCAGGCGCTCGATCCCGCCCTCGCGCAGTCCCTCGGTCTGAACCCGGGCGACCTGTCGGTGGATTTTGAATCCGCCGGCGCCTCCGCCACGGTGCAGGCGTTGGCCAAGCTGATCGAGACCGGGCGGCCCGAGGTCAACGGCCAGACCTGGGTGCCGCACCGTCCGCCCCGGCCGGAGAAATCCGAGGGCGGCGTCGCCTTCACCATGAAGAGCGACTTCGAGCCCGCCGGCGACCAGCCGCAGGCCATCAAGGAGCTATGCGCGCAGGCCGAGGCGGGGGAGCGCGACCAAGTGCTGCTCGGCGTCACCGGCTCAGGCAAGACCTTCACCATGGCCAAGGTGATCGAGCAATTGCAGCGCCCGGCCATCGTACTGGCGCCCAACAAGACGCTCGCGGCGCAGCTTTACGGGGAGTTCAAGAGCTTTTTCCCCGACAATGCGGTGGAATATTTCGTCTCCTACTACGATTACTACCAGCCGGAAGCCTACGTGCCCCGGACGGACACCTACATCGAGAAAGAGTCTTCCATCAACGAGCAGATCGACCGCATGCGCCATGCGGCGACCCGCGCGCTGCTGGAGCGGGACGACGTGATCATCGTCGCCTCGGTGTCGTGCATCTACGGCATCGGCTCGGTCGAGACCTATTCGGCCATGACCTTCGACATCAAGGTGGGCGAGCGCATCGACCAGCGCTCGCTCCTCGCCGATCTGGTGGCCCTGCAATACAAGCGCATCCAGTCGGATTTCGCCCGCGGCACCTTCCGGGTGCGCGGCGATAGCGTGGAAATCTTCCCCGCCCATTACGAGGATCGCGCGTGGCGCGTCTCCCTGTTCGGCGACGAGGTGGAGAGCATCGCCGAGTTCGATCCGCTCACCGGCCAGAAGAGCGGCGACATGAAGAGCGTGCGCGTCTACGCCGCCTCGCACTATGTGACGCCGCGCCCGACGCTGATACAGGCCAT
>JAEWBL010000220.1 GCA_023391175.1 Pseudomonadota bacterium | reverse complement strand
ATCCAGGCGCTGGCGCGGCTGGGCCAGCAGGGTTTCGGCCGCCGGCAGGAGCCGGGCGAGGCCGCGCAGATCCGCCCGGCGCCGGTCGAGAAGGCGCAAAGGCGCGGCGACGAGGCGCGCGCCGAGGTCTTCAACCGTGGCGATGAGATCGGTGCGCACAGGCACCACTATCTCGGCCGCAGCCGTGGGGGTTGGCGCGCGCACGTCGGCGGCGAAATCGATGAGGGTCACGTCGGTCTCGTGGCCGACGGCCGAGACCAGCGGGATCATGCTCTCCGCCGCTGCCCGCACCACCGCCTCGTCGGAGAAGCCGAGCAGATCCTCCAGCGCGCCGCCGCCCCGCGCCACCACGATCACATCCGGCCGGGGGATCGCCCCGCCCTCGGGCAGATCGTTGAAGCCGCGGATCGCAGCCGCCACCTCCGCCGCCGAGGTTTCGCCCTGCACCCGCACCGGCCAGACCAGCACCCGGCGGGGGAATCGATCGTTGAGGCGATGCAGGATGTCGCGGATCACCGCCCCGGTGGGCGAGGTGACGACGCCGATCACCTTGGGCAGGAACGGCAATTCCTGCTTGCGGGCGGGATCGAACAGGCCTTCGGCCGCAAGGCGGCGCTTGCGCTCGTCCAGCATGGCCATGATGGCGCCGGCACCGGCGAACTCCAGCGCCTCGATGACGATCTGGTAGCCAGACTTTCCCGGATAGGTGGTGAGCTTGCCCGTCGCCACCACCTCCAGCCCTTCCTCGGGCTTGAGGCGCAGGCGCTGGAAGGTGCCCTTCCAGATCACCGCATCGAGCCGCGCGCCGGCATCCTTGAGGCAGAAATAGGCGTGGCCGGAGGAATGGGGCCCGCGATAGCCGGAAATTTCACCGCGCACCCGAACGTGGCCATAGGCGTCCTCCACCGTCCGGCGCAAGGCGGCGGACAGCTCGGAAACGCTCCATTCGGGCGCATTGGCCCTGACTTCGGCATCATCGGTCATGCGAATCGAAACCCGGATGGGTGGCCAACCAGCATAACGGGAAGGTGCCCCATGCGGCGAGCGCAGAGCCCTGCCCCTTGTTTGCGCGGCCTTGAGCCGATAGGCGATGAGAGCAGAAAACCAAGATCGTCGGAAACCAAGACCGCCGGAAACTCGGGGGAGGCCGCATGAACATCCTGCTGCTCGGTTCGGGAGGGCGTGAGCACGCCCTCGCCTGGAAGCTGGCGCAGAGCCCCACCATTGGTCAGTTCTACGCCTTGCCCGGCAATCCGGGCATCGCCGAGTTCGCAGACGTGGTGGAAGGCATCCCGCTGTCCGCCCACGACACCATCGTGAAGTGGTGTCAGGAACACACCATCGACCTGGTGGTGGTCGGCCCCGAGGCGCCCCTTGTGGCCGGCCTCGTGGATCGGCTCGCCGCCGCCGGCATCCTCGCCTTCGGTCCCACCGCGGCGGCCGCCCGGCTGGAGGGCTCCAAGCTCTTCACCAAGGAATTGTGCAAGGCGAACGGCATCCCCACCGCCGCCTTCGGCCGTTTTACCTCCACCGCCGAGGCCGCCGCCTACATCCGCGCGCAGGGCGCGCCCATCGTGGTGAAGGCGGACGGGCTGATGGCCGGCAAGGGCGTGGTCGTCGCCCTCACCGTCGAGGAAGCGGTGGATGCGGTGGAGCAGGTGTTCGCCGGTGGCGGCACCGAAGTGCTCATCGAGGAATTCATGGAGGGCGAGGAGGCGAGCCTGTTCGCCCTCGTGGACGGCGAAACCGTCGTCGCCTTCGGCAGCGCCCAGGACCACAAGCGCGCCTATGACGGCGACCTTGGCCCCAACACCGGCGGCATGGGCGCCTATTCACCCGCTCCGGTCCTGACGGAAGAGCTGGAGCGCCGGGCGCTGGAGGAGATCCTGATCCCCACCGCCCGCGCCATGGCCAAGGCCGGAACGCCCTATCGCGGCGTGCTCTATGCCGGGCTCATGCTCACCGCCTCCGGCCCCAAGCTGGTGGAATACAATTGCCGCTTCGGCGATCCCGAATGCCAGGTGCTGATGCCGCGCTTCGCCGGCGATCTCGTGGAGGTGCTCCACGCGACCGCCGCCGGCCGCCTCGCCGAGGTGACGCCGCAGTGGGCCCCGGTCTCCGCCATAACGGTGGTCTATGCCTCCCGCGGTTATCCCGGCCCGCACCAGATCGGCTCGCCCATCGGCGGCCTCGGGGAGGCGTCGGCGCTGGAGGGCGTCACCGTGTTCCAGGCCGGCACGCGGATGAAGGGCGGCACGCTCGTCTCCAACGGCGGGCGCGTGCTGAACGTCACCGCCACTGGCGCGACGCTGGCCGAGGCCCGCGAACGCGCCTATGCCGCCATCGCCCGGATCGACTGGCCGGACGGCTTCTTCCGCTCCGACATTGGCTGGCGCGCGCTCGGAAAGGCCGGCTGATGGCCGAGAAGGCGCCCCTTCCCGCCCTCGGCGATTTCCCGGTGAAGGCGCGGGATACCATCCGCTATGGCGACACCGACATGCTCGGCCATGTCAACAATGCGGTGTTCTCGACCTTCCTGGAGACGGGGCGCACCCACCTGCTGCTGACTCCGCGCCGGCTGGCCCCGCAGGGCATGGGCTTCGCCCTGGTCCGCCTCGTGCTCGACTACCGGGCGGAGATGCACTGGCCGGGCGAGGCGGAGATCGGCACGGGCGTCATCTCCCTCGGCCGCAGCTCGGTGGGCCTCAAGCAGGCCATCTTCCAGGATGGCCAGTGCATGGCAACGGCCGAAACGGTGGTGGTGCTGTTCGATCTTACCGAACGCCGCGCCGCTCCCCTGCCCGACGACATGCGCGCCGCCCTCGAAGCGCTCCGGATGGCCTGACCGACCTGAACGCCTGAACCGATCGCTTTTGCTTTCGCAGGAGATGCCTTTCCGCGCGCCAAATTCACATAGAAATTATGTTTTTGACGTGGATTCACATTAGATATTAAATTCGGCGAAATAGTCGAAAGTGAAATCCACGAGGCCCACCATGACAGCGGTTCGCGGACAGGTCCTGCGGGACAGCCTGCTCTTCCTCACCGCCTACGGCATCATCGTCGCGGCGGTCATCTTCGGCTGAAAGGCCCGAGCTTAAACGGCTTTCGGTCGGGTAAGGCCGAATCGCGCGGCGAGGCGGTCAAAAGCCTCGGCGGTGGCGGGATCGATGGGAATGCCGTCCCGGCGGCGCTCGTCCGCCACCTTCCATTCCCGGTCGCCCGGCGCCATCACCATATCTCCCGGCGCCGCACGTGAATTGCGCAGGGTGTGCCGATAGCGCTGCATGGCGGCGTCGAACTCCTCCTCCGGCAGGAAGGCCCCCGGCTTCATCGCCATCACGAAGGCCCCGACATTGCGCGGGGTGCCGAAATCCGGCCCGCCCATGGGCGCAATGTCGAACGACAGCCGCGCGCCGGCCAGAACCGCGCTGAACACCTCCACCACGCCGGCCAGGGCCGCCCCCTTGAAGCCGAAGGCCGCCCCCAGCGGCGCCAGCATCTCCACCTTGTGCGGATCGGTGGTGTCGAAGCCGTCGCCATCGGAGGCGACTTCCTGCGGCAGGGATTGCTCCAGGCTGCGGTAGAGCAGCACGCGGTTATAGGGGACGGCGCTGGTGGCCATGTCGAGGAACCACGGCGCCTCCCCCTTCACCGGCACGCCCATGGCGATGGGATTGGTGCCGTGAAAGCGCTCCGCGCCGCCGTGCAGGCGCACGAAGCTGTCCGAATTGCAGAAGGCGAGACCGATGAAGCCTTTTTCCGCCGCCGCCAGCGCATAGGCCCCTGCAGCGCCGAAGTGGGACGAATTGCGGATGGCTACTGCGCCGATGCCGTAGAGGGCAGCGTTTTCCATGGCCCGGTCCATGGCCGCATAGGCAGCGCGCGCGCCGTGGCCGTGGCCGGCATCAAGCGTCGCCACCGCCGCCGCGCCCGCCCGGAAGTCGAGCGTGGGACGACCGTTCACCCGCCCGCCCTCGATGACGGTCACATAATGGTCGAGCAGCCGCACACCGTGGCTGTCCACCCCGAACCGCGAGCCGTGCAGCATGGCGCGGGCCGCCGCCTCGGCACTCGCCGGATCCGCCCCCGCCGCCGCGAGGGCCGCCGTGCAGAAGGCGAACAGCGCGTCCTCCCGGTGCCGTTCGAGGGAGCGGACAGGCGAGGGCGCGGGAGCAGGCGCGGACATGAGGGCAATCCTTGGGGGCAAACTTCGGAGTGGCGCTCAGACGTCGCCACTCAGTGTCTTATGTATGCACTGGACAGTAGAGGTGTAAACTTCTTTCATACCGCACTTGGTGCGGCATCGGGTCAGCCGGCAAACCATCGGGCAACCCGTTGGATAGCTTGGCACTTGCCCGTTGGTGGGGCACCTTGCCGCCGGGCCGTGACCGGTGCGGCGGAAACGACGGATGAGAGGCGTGAGCGGACGGAACGCGATGACTGACACCGCCACCGCGGCCCCGGCCAAGCCGACGCCCGGTGACGAAGGCCCCGCGCGCCCCGTGGCCGGCATCGCCCCGCGCCTGCACGAACGTGCCTTCGACATCCTCGCCGCGCAGATCGCCTCCGGCGCGCTCGTCCCCGGCGAGCGGCTGCTGGAATCCCGCATCGCCGAGCGATTCGGCATCTCCCGCGCACCGGCGCGGCAGGCGCTGGCACGGCTGGAACGGGTGGGGCTGGTCAGCCGCAGCGACGGCCACGGCTTCGAGGTGATGCCCCTCGCGGGGCCTGCGCCCGCTGTTTCCTCGAAGGGCACAAGCGATGAGGCGCCGATCCAGCTCGCGCCCGAATCAACCTGGCAGCGCATCTATGCGGACGTGGAGCAGGAGGTGGTCTCGCGCACCGCGCTCGGCGCCTTCCGCGTGGTGGAGAACCATCTCGCCGCTTATTACGGCGTGAGCCGCACGGTCGCGCGCGAGGTCCTGTCCCGGCTCAACCAAAGGGGCGTCGTGCGCAAGGACAGCCGCCTGCACTGGTACGCTCCGGCGCTGACGCCGGCTTATGTGGCCGAGCTGTTCGAGATGCGCGCCATCCTGGAGCCGGCGGCGCTGCGGCTCGCCTTTCCGCGCCTTGCCCCCGGCCAGGTGGCGGCGCTGCGGGCCAACCTGCGCGATGCCGCCGCCCATCCCGACGCGGTGGACGGCGCCCGCCTCGGCGCGCTGGAGAACGAACTGCACGTCGGCCTGCTGGGCCGCTGCGGCAATGCCACGCTTATGGAGGCGCTGGCCATCTGCCAGACGCTGCTGGTCGCTCTCACCTTCCTCTATGCGCGCGCCCCCCAGCCCCACGGCCGCGAGCCCTTCATCGGCGAACATCTCGATGTGGCCGAGCGTCTTGCCGCGGCGGACGTGGAGGGCGCTGCGGACGCCCTGCGGGACCATCTGCGGGGATCGTTCGGCCGCGCCGTGGAGCGGCTGGACCGGGTGCGGCGGGAGTTCTCCCCGGGCCCCCTCCCCTATCTCTCGCCGCTCTGAGCCCTCAAATCGCCGTGACAGGTCTTCCGATCGCGCCAAAACGGAACATTTCTTGATGTGAACGGGTGGCGAAGTGCGCGAACCCGGTTAAGATCACATTGTTCGCCGGCGCATCGGTCGCACCATC
>JAEWBL010000166.1 GCA_023391175.1 Pseudomonadota bacterium | reverse complement strand
CGGCGTCGTCGAATTCCTTCTTCCGCTCCTTAGAGGGCCAGAAGGCGTAAGCGACCACCAGCAGGAAGGCGACGACGAAGAGGATCAGGCCCCCCGTCTGGGCGAAGGCCGCGAGGCCGAGATAGGTGTCGTGCATCGATCACCTCACATTCGCCTGGTTGTCGTAGAGCTTGAAGTCGACGAGCGTGCCCAGCATCTGAAGATAGGCGATCAGCGCGTCGGCCTCGGTGAGTTCGCCCGGATTGCCGTCGTAGTCGCGGCCCTGCGCCTTGGGATAGCGCTTCTGCAGGCCATCGGCGTCGGCGGCGTCGGTGGTCGACTGGGTCTTCAGGTCGTCCTGAGCCTTGGCGATCATCTCGTCGGTGTAGGGCACGCCGAGGATCTGCTGGACCCGCATCTCTTCGCCGATGTGCTTGGCGTTGAGCTTGGTCTTCGCCAGCCACGGGTAGCTCGGCATGATGGAGGCCGGCACCACGGAGCGCGGGTTGTTCAGGTGCTCCACCTGCCACAGATCCGAATACTTGCCGCCGACGCGGGCGAGATCGGGACCGGTCCGCTTGGAGCCCCACTGGAACGGGCGGTCGTACATGCTCTCGGCCGCCAGCGAATAGTGGCCATAGCGCTCCACCTCGTCGCGCAGCGGGCGGATCATCTGCGAGTGGCAGTTGTAGCAGCCCTCGCGGATATAGATGTTGCGTCCCGCCAGCTCGAGCGGCGAGTAGGGACGCATGCCCTCCACCTTCTCGATGGTGCTCTTCAGGTAGAAGAGCGGGGCAATCTCGACGAGACCGCCGATGGCGATCATCACCAGGATGCCGAGCATCAGCCAGTAGGAGTGCTTCTCGAAGATCTGGTGCTTGGACCAGATGGAGGTGCCTTGGGTCGCCATGCTCGCCTCCTCACTCGGCCGCCTGCAGGGCGAGCTCGCGCTCGGCTGCGGTCTGGGGGGTGGTGATGGTCTTCCAGACGTTCCACGCCATGACGAGGGCGCCGGCCAGGAAGAGGATGCCGCCCAGGGCACGGATCACGTAGAGCGGGTGCATCGCCTCGACCGTCTCGATGAACGAGTATTCGAGGAAGCCGAGCTGGGTGTAGGCGCGCCACATGAGGCCCTGCAGGATGCCCGCCACCCACATGGAGGAGATGTAGAGCACGATGCCGAGGGTCGAGACCCAGAAGTGCCAGTTGATGGCCTTGACCGAATACATTTCGCGCTTGTTCCAGAGCCAGGGCACCAGACAGTAGATGGCGCCGAAGGAGATGTAGGCGACCCAGCCGAGCGCGCCGGAATGCACGTGGCCGATGGTCCATTCGGTGTAGTGGCTGAGCGAGTTCACCGCCTTCACCGACATCATCGGGCCTTCGAAGGTGGACATGCCGTAGAAGGCGACCGCCACCACCATCATGCGGATGACGGGATCCGTGCGCAGCTTGTCCCAGGCGCCGGACAGCGTCATCAGGCCGTTGATCATGCCGCCCCAGGAAGGCATCCACAGGATCACCGAGAAGGTCATGCCCAGCGTCTGCGCCCAGTCCGGCAGCGCCGTGTAGTGCAGGTGATGCGGGCCGGCCCAGATGTAGATGAAGATCAGCGCCCAGAAGTGCACGATGGAGAGCCGGTAGGAATAGACCGGACGATCGGCGCGCTTCGGGATGAAGTAGTACATCAGGGCAAGGAAGCCGGCGGTCAGGAAGAAGCCCACCGCGTTGTGGCCGTACCACCACTGGAACATGGCGTCCTGCACGCCGGACCACAGGATGTAGGACTTCGGCGAGAAGACCGACACCGGGATGGTGGCGTTGTTGCCGAGGTGCAGCACCGCGATGGTGATGATGAAGGCGAAATAGAACCAGTTCGCCACATAAATATGCGGCTCGGTGCGCTTCAGCACCGTCACCAGGAACACCAGCAAGTAGGTAACCCAGACCACCGTCAGGAAGAGGTCCGAATACCATTCCGGCTCGGCGTATTCCTTGCCCTGGGTGATGCCCAGAAGGTAGCCCGTACCGGCGATGACGATAAAGAAATTGTAGCCCAGCATCACGAACCAGGGGGCGAGATCACCCGCAAGGCGCGCGCGCGAGGTCCGCTGCACCACGTAGAAGGAGGTGGCGAGCAGTACGTTGCCGCCGAAGGCGAAGATCACCGCCGAGGTGTGCAACGGCCGCAGCCGGCCGAAGGAAATCCAGGACAGGTCCATGTTCACGGCGGGGAAGGCGAGTTCCAGCGCTGCGATCACGCCCACCAGGAAGCCCGCGATGCCCCACACCACAGCGGCGATGGTGCCGAAGCGCACGACATCCATATTGTAGTTGGGCTTGCCGTCGATGAACTGCGGCGTCGGACCGGCCGGGCGGTTCATGTAGCGGTTGCCAATGGCGAACACCGCCGCGATGCTCGCCGCCGCGAACAGATAGGCGTGGAACGCATATTCCGGCGTGTAGGCCTTCGCCGCCACGACGATCGAGAAAAGGGCGAAGAGGGAGAACACCCCGATGAGAGCGCCCTCACCCCACCTCAACGACTTCGCCGGGGGCTGGATTGGAGCTTGCAATGTTGTCATCTGTGGACCCTTCACGCCGGAGCGCAGAACTACACCCGGGGGACTAGGACGCAGATCAACGCCCTAGGACCGTTTTTCACCTTGACGCATGTCAAAGGCTATGCCCGGCGAAATACGGATGTGCGCTGTGGCGGGCCGTCGCAAGTTGCCGAGCCAAATGCCGCAGCGCAGCGGACATCAGGTCGCATAGCCTTCAAGCAAACGCTGGACGCGCGAGCCTGGAACGCCTCCAGGCTCCACCACATCGACCACTATTTTCCACAGGACGAATTCGGGCAAGCGACAATGCTTCGCGGCCACATGCCGCACGGCTTTTAGTCCAGAGTTTGCCGGAATCTCGCCACGGCGATGGCCATCGCCACCAGCATCAGCACCACCAGCGCGCCCGCATCCGTGGTGAGGTCGGACATGCCCGAGCCCTTCAGGAGAATGCCGCGCACCATCCTGAGATAGTGGGTGAGCGGCAGCCCCTCGCCGATCCACTGCGCCCACAGCGGCATGCCCGAGAACGGAAACATGAAGCCTGACAGCAGGATGGAGGGCAGGAAGAACATGAACGACATCTGCACCGCCTGGAGCTGGTTCTGCGCCAGGGTAGAGAAGGTGTAGCCGATGGACAGGTTGACGACGATGAACAGCAGCGTCGCCACCGCCAGCAGGATCGCGCTCCCTTCGAGCGGGACGCCGAAGAGAATCATCCCGGCGCCCATGATGAGGAGGGCCTGCAGGATGCCCACCAGCACGTAGGGCGTGATCTTGCCCAGCATGATCTCCACCGGATGGATGGGCATGGAGAGCAGGCTCTCCATCGTTCCCCGCTCGATCTCGCGCGTCACCGACAAAGCGGTGAAGATCAGCATGGTCATGGTGAGGATGGTGCCGAGCAGGCCCGGCACGATATTGAGCTGGCTGGTGCCGGCCGGGTTGTAGCGTCGGTGCTGCACGATCTCGAAGGCCGCGCTGCCCGGCGCGTCCACGAAGCGCTCGCGCGAGAGCGCCGAATTGACCACGCCGGCAAGCGCGGCGAGGGCGTTGGCCGAGCCGACCGGGTCGGTGGCGTCGGCCGCGACCAGCAGCTGGGGCGTCTCCCCCCGCCGCAGCGACCGCTCGAAGCCGGCCGGGATCTCCACGAAGAACAGCACCTCGCCCGAGCGGATCATGTGCTCGGCATCCTCCGCGCTCTTCACCTCACGCACGAAGGCGAAGAAGGCAGTGTTGCGCAGCGCGGCGAGGATCGCCCGGCTGACCTCGTTGTTCTCATGGGTGAAGACGGCCGTGGGCAGATTCCGCGGCGTGGTGTTGATGGCGTATCCGAACAGGATCAGCTGCAGCAGCGGGATCATGATCATGGTCGCGAACGTCACGCGGTCGCGGCGGAGCTGGATGAACTCCTTCACGATCATGGCGCCGACGCGCGTGAAGAAGCCGCCCCGCGCGGCGCGGGCGCTCATCGCAGTTCGTCCTTGGAGCGGCGCATCAGGTCGATGAACACGTCCTCCAGCGTCGGCGCGTCGGCACGGAAGGCGAGGCGCGTGTCCGCGCGGAAGGGCGCGAGCGCCGCCTCCAGCGCCGCGGCATCACGGCCGGAGATGTGAAGGGCGGTGCCGAAGGGGGCCACCATGTCCACGCCTGCGCGCTGGGAGAGGTCGCGGGCGAGGTCGCGGGCGATGCGCCCGGCCTCCTGCCCCTCCCCCTTCACCTCCACCGTCACGGTGGTGAGGCCGGCGGCGGCGATGACGCTCTGCACGGTGCCCTGGGCGAGGAGCTTGCCATAGGCGATGTACGCGATCTCATGGCAGCGCTCCGCCTCGTCCATGTAATGGGTGGAGACGAGCACGGTCAGCCCCTCGGCGGCGAGGTCGTGGATCTGCTCCCAGAACTCGCGCCGCGCCTGCGGGTCGACGCCGGCGGTGGGCTCGTCCAGCAGCAGAAGGTCGGGACCCGGCAGGATGCAGGCGCCCAGCGCCAGCCGCTGCTTCCAGCCGCCGGAGAGCGCGCCCGCCAATTGCTTGCCGCGCCCCTCCAGCCCCAGCCGCTGGAGCGCGGCGCCCGCCGCCGCCTCGGGCTGCGGCACGCCATAGAGGCGCGCGACGAACTCCAGATTCTCCCGCACCGAGAGGTCCTGATAGAGCGAGAAACGCTGGGTCATGTAGCCCACGTGCTCGCGGATGGCGCGGGACTCGGTGAGGATGTCCATGCCGAGGCAGGTGCCCCGCCCCGCGTCCGGGGTCAGCAGCCCGCACAGCATGCGGATGGTGGTGGTCTTGCCGGAGCCGTTGGGGCCGAGGAAGCCGTAGATCTGCCCGCGCCGCACCCGCATGGTGAGATTGTCCACCACGCGATGCCCGCCGAAGCTCTTGGAGAGCCCCTCCACCTCGATCACCACATCCGGGTCGGGGGCAGCCGGTGCCGACGCCATGCTCACGGCGTGGCTCCGAGACTCACATTCACCGGCTGTCCCGGCTTCGCCCTGGCCGGGTCGTCGGGCCGTGCCTCCACCATATAGACGAGCTTGGAGCGCTCCTCGCGGCTGTAGATCACCGGCGGGGTGTATTCCGCCTGCGCCGCGATGAAGGACACCTTGGCGGTGAAGGGCGCGCAGCCGTCGCAGGTGACGGTGACGGGGGCGCCGGCCTTGACCTTCGGCAATTGGGCCTCCGGCACGAAGAAGCGCACCTTCACCAGCCCCGGCGGCAGCACGGAGACGATGGGCCGTCCTTCCGGCACCATCTCGCCGGGCCGGTAATAGACGGTCTGCACCGGGCCGTCGGCCGGGGCCTTCACGCTGCGGCGGTCGAGCCGGATCTGCGCGGCCGCAAGGTTCGCCTTCGCCGCCTCGGCGGCCTGCTCGGCCGCTTCGATATCCTGGTTGCGCGAGGCGATGCGAGCGGCGGCAATGCGGCGCTTGGCCTCGTCCAGGGCGGCCTGATTCTGGTCGTACTGGTGCTGGGCGGAATCAAGATTGGCCTGGGAAGACGCGCCCTTGGGCACCAGCGTCTTCTGGCGGTCGAGCTCGATGCGGGAGAGGTCGAGGGCGGCGGCGGCGCGGCGCTCGGAGGCTTCCAGCACCGCGACCTCCTCCGGCCGCTGTAGGGGCGAGCGAGCATTGGCGAGACGCGCCTCGGCTTCCCTGAGCTGGGCGGCGGCGGCGTTGCGGTCGGCGGTCTGGAGATCGTCCTCCACCTTTGCCAGCACCTGCCCGGCCTTCACCTGCGCGCCCTCCTCCACCAGAAGCGCG
>JAEWBL010000128.1 GCA_023391175.1 Pseudomonadota bacterium | reverse complement strand
GCGAGCAGCGAGCCCACCATGGCGGCAGAGGCTCCGGCCGCCAGCGCCTTGGCAAGGTCGCCGGAGTACTTGATGCCGCCGTCGGCGAACACCGGCGTGCCGGTAGCGTGGGCGGCTTCCACTGCGTCCATCACCGCGGTGAGCTGGGGCACGCCCACGCCCGCCACGATACGGGTGGTGCAGATGGAGCCGGGACCGATACCGACCTTCACCGCGTCCGCGCCGGCATCGATCAGCGCCTTGGCGCCTTCGGCGGTGGCGATGTTGCCGGCGAGGATCTGGGTGCGGTTGGAGAGCTTCTTGATGCGCTCCACCTGGTCCAGCACCTTGCGGGAATGGCCGTGGGCCGTGTCCACCACCACGAGATCGACGCCGGCGTCGATCAGGCGCTCGGTGCGCTCGAAGCCGTCCTCGCCCACCGTGGTCGCGGCGGCAACGCGCAGGCGGCCCTGCTCGTCCTTGGCGGCGTTGGGATAGGCCACCGCCTTCTCGATGTCCTTGACCGTGATGAGGCCGACGCAGCGGTCGTCCGCATCTACCACCAGCAGCTTCTCGATGCGGTACTGGTGCAGCAGGCGCTTGGCCTCGTCCTGGTTCACCTGCCCCTCGCGGACGGTGACCAGCCGGTCCTTGGTCATCAGCTCGGCGACGCGCTGGCCGGGATCGCGGGCAAAGCGCACGTCGCGGTTGGTCAGGATGCCGACGAGACGGCCGGCGATGCCGCCGGTGCCGCGCTCCACCACCGGAATGCCGGAGATGGAATAGCGCTTCATCAGGTCGAGGGCGTCGGAGAGCGTCTGGTCGGGATGGATGGTGACGGGGTTCACCACCATGCCCGATTCATACTTCTTCACCTGCCGCACATGCTCGGCCTGCATCTCGGGCGAGAGATTGCGGTGGATGACGCCAATACCGCCAGCCTGGGCCATGGCAATGGCGAGCCGCGATTCGGTCACGGTATCCATCGCGGCGGAGAGGATCGGCAGATTGAGACTGATGGTCTTGGTCAGCTGGGTGCCGATCTCCACCTGACCGGGCATCACCTCGGAGGCGCCGGGCGTCAGCAGCACGTCGTCGAACGTCAGCGCCTCGCGGAAGCGCGAGCGGCTGTCGATCGCGGACGAATGCGCAGTCCCATTGGGGGTCGTCATGGCCAACTCCTGGTGGCGGCGC
Organism: Pseudomonadota bacterium; assembly: GCA_023391175.1. Classification (GTDB taxonomy): domain Bacteria; phylum Pseudomonadota; class Alphaproteobacteria; order Rhizobiales; family Xanthobacteraceae; genus Xanthobacter. The sequence goes on along the minus strand of JAEWBL010000128.1, from coordinate 2,831 downwards.
GGAACGCGACCGCTGGATCGGGGCCGGAACGAGGGGCTGAGTCTGGACCAAGCCTTGGGCTGGCCTTGGGCTCCGACGCCTCGCTACGAGTTGGCAGTGGCCGATACCATGGGTGCGCGACGAATAGAAGACCTGTTGCGAGGGATTCGCTGCAGGGCACGCATGCACCGGACGAGGAGCAGGAAAGGCAGCTCCTCAGCGCGTGATGAGAATCAGCGTGTTGCCCGCCCCGTAGTTCTGCACCAGGGAATAGAGCGTGGCGGCATTCGACGGATGCAGCCGCACGCAGCCGTGCGAGGCCGGCGCACCGAGGCGGCTCACCTCGTAGCTGCCATGGATGGCATAGCCCCCATTGAAGAAGATCGAGTAGGGCATGGGCGAGTTGTAATACTTGCGGGAGAAATAGCTGCGGTACATGCGCTGCGGCCGGTAGGCGCCGGTGGGCGTGACATAGCCGCGCCGGGCGGTGGAGACCGGCCAGGAATATTGCGGCATGCCGTTGACGCTCACCGTCATGGTCTGGCTCGACAGGTCGATCCGCGCCACCACCGCGGCAGTACCGGCGGAGGCGGGAGCGGCAAAGGCCAGCGACAAGACGAGCGAAACGGCCAGGAGGAGTGCCGCCAGCCAAGTGGGGGAAGCCCGAAGCAGGCGCGTCGCGAGCTGAGGCCGGGCCTTCCAGCCGGCACGCGGTCGCACAACCAGAGCTAGACTCATGCCCGCTGCCCTCCCGTCAGCCATAGTGCCACGCTTGCGGTCGCGCGCAAGCTGTTGCCGCCGCTCGCACCGTCCAGCAGTTGCTGGGCCGCTGCCCCGTTTCCAACCGGCTCCGGTGCCACTAATGTCCGCCCGGCGGCGGCGGACATCTGCGGACCGCGCCTGAAGGAGACCTGCCCAATGGTGATGATGCTGCTCGGTCTCGTCGTCTTCCTCGGCATCCACCTGGTGACGACTGTCAGAGGCCTGCGCGCCAGCCTCATCGCCCAATTGGGGGAAGGCCCCTACAAGGGCTTCTATTCCCTGCTGGCGGCCTCGGGGCTGCTGCTCACGGCGTATGGCTATGCCCTGTGGCGCGCCTCCGGCCCGCTGCAGGTCTGGAACCCGCCGGTCGGGATGCGGCACCTCACGCTGCTGCTGATGCTGTTCGCCGCCATCGCCATCGTCGCCGCCTATGTGCCGAGCCACGTGAAGGCCTGGCTCAAGCACCCCATGCTGGTGGGCGTGAAGACATGGGCGGTTGCGCACCTCCTCGCCAACGGCGACATCGCCTCCATCGTCCTGTTCGGCGCGGTGCTGGCCTGGGCGGTGTTCGACCGCATCTCGCTGAAGCGGCGCAACCTGCCGGCGCCGGTGGCGCCGAAGAACTGGGCGGGCGACGCTCTGGTGGTGGGCGGGGGGCTGGTGCTCTATCTCGCCCTCGCCTACCTATTCCATCCCTACGTCGTCGGCGTGCCGGTGATGTAGAAGCGGCAAAGCCGCAGGGGAACAAGAACAACGCACAGGTGAGGGCGGCTCCTGCCGGAGCCGCGAACGACCCCGGCCGCCGCCACGACGGCGGCCAAGCCAAGAGGAACGCCATGTCCATTCAGGCCGACGCCCGCCGCGTCACCGCGCCCGAGATCCAGGCCCGCAAGGGGGGCGAGCCCATCGTGTCGCTCACCTCCTACCACGCCCATACGGCGCGCCTGCTCGACCGCCATGTGGACGTGATCCTGGTCGGCGACAGCCTCGGCATGGTGATGCACGGGCTGGAGACCACCGTCCCCGTCACCGTGGAGATGATGATCGTCCACGGCCGCGCCGTGGTGCGGGGCACGCAGCGCGCGCTCATCGTGGTGGACCTGCCGTTCGGCAGCTACGAGGCGAGCCCGACCGAGGCCTTCCACACCGCCGCCCGCGTGCTCAAGGAGACCGGCGCCGGCGCGGTGAAGCTCGAGGGCGGCCGCCGCATGGCCGAGACCGTGCGCTTCCTGGTCGATCGCGGCGTGCCGGTGATGGGCCATGTGGGCCTCACCCCGCAGGCCATCAACACGCTCGGCTCGTTCAAGGCCCGCGGCCGCGACGATGCCGAGGCCTCCATCATCCTCGACGACGCCCGCGCCATTGCCGAGGCGGGCGCCTTCTCCATCGTGCTTGAGGCCATCGCCGAGCCCTTGGCGCGCCGCATCACCGAAGAAGTGCCCTGCCCCACCATCGGCATCGGCGGCTCGCCCGCCTGCGACGGACAGATCCTGGTGCTGGAGGACATGCTGGGCCTCGGCGACCGGGTGCCCAAGTTCGTGAAGAAGTACGCCAACCTCGGCCCGGACATAGAGACGGCGGTGGCGACCTATGCCGAGGAAGTGCGCGCCCGCACCTTCCCCGCCAAGGAACACACCTACGCGCCGCGCCTCGTGGACAAGCCGGCCAAGGCCTCCTGATGGGGTGGTTGCGCTCGGGGGTGGGAGCGCCTCTCGCCCGCCTCGTTCTCACGCTGTCCCTCGCTCTGACCCCGGCGCTCCTCGTCCTGCGCCCGGCAGCGGCCGCCGAGGACTGCCTGCTCGTCACCGACCTCGACAGCGGTCGGGTGCTGGCGAAGCAGGGACTGTGCGCCGCCCGGCACCCGCCCAACTCCACCTTCAAGGTGGTGCTGGCGCTGATGGGCTACGACGCCGGCATCCTCAAGAGCGATAGCCAGCCGGTCTACGAGCCCCCGCCGGGTGCCGACCTCGAACGGGAGGTGACGCGCGGCCCTCAGACGCCCCGCTCCTGGATGAAGAATTCGGTGGTCTGGTATTCCGAGCTGCTGGCCGCCGAGCTGGGCCGGGAGCGGATGGCGCACTATCTCAAGG
>JAEWBL010000121.1 GCA_023391175.1 Pseudomonadota bacterium | reverse complement strand
CCCACCCGCCGCGACGACGGCCTCACCCCCTTCGAGATGGAGTACAAGGCCCGCCGCCTCGTGAACGACTATCTCCAGCCGCCGAAGGTGACCGCCAAGTACAAGATCGGCCAGGCCCGCCTCGCCGAGGTCCGCGACGATCTTTCGGCACTGTGCGTTAAGGATCCGCATGAATTGATGCGGGCGCTGGAGCTGCAATCCATCCTCGATTGCGCCGACATGGCGGCCGCCGCCTCGCTCTATCGCACCGAAAGCCGCTGGGGCCTCTACCACTGGCGCGTCGATCACCCCGCCACCGACAACGAGAACTGGTTCTGCCACACCCTCCTCTACAAGGACGAGATGGGCCGCATGGCGCACAAGAAGCGCGCGGTGGACCCCTATGTCGTCGAGATCGATGAGGACGAGATGGGCGCCTACCACCAGCTGCGCACGCCGGCCATCGCCGCCGAGTGAGCCTCACACCCCGAAATTCCGGAGCTGCCCCCATGCCTTTCGCCAATCACACCACCTCCGTGCCCGTGACCGTTGATGACGACAAGTGCATCGCCGAGAAGGGTTGCCGCGTCTGCATCGACGTGTGCCCCCTCGACGTGCTCGCCATCAACCCGGCCTCGGGCAAGGCGCACATGAAGTATGACGAGTGCTGGTATTGCATGCCGTGCGAGGTGGATTGCCCCACCGGCGCGGTGAAGGTTGAAATCCCCTATCTGCTGCGGTGAGCGCCATGGCCATCTTCGACGATTTCGACGACGATCTCGACGCCGTGGCGGATCGCGCCCGCGATCCCGATGCCGGCATCCGCCGCGTGGCCATGCTGGGCCTCGCCGAGAGTGTGGACCCGGGCGCGGTGGACCTGCTGCTCGCCGGCCTGAAGGACGCCGATGCGGGCGTGCGGGAAGCCGCCGCCAAGTCCTTGGACGAGCATTCCGGCCTGTCCGCTGCCCTCGGCCTGATCGATGCGCTGGACGATGCGGTGGAGGCGGTGCGCCTCGCCGCCGCCGAGAGCCTTGCCGACAAGAAGGAGCCGGCCTCCGCCCCCCGCCTCATCAAGAGGGCGCAGGAGACGGGCGGGCCCCTGAGCGCATTCGTTCGCGCCTCGGCGCTGCGGGCGCTGCGCGACATGCAGGATCCATCGGCCATGCCGGTGGCTCTCGCCGCCCTCACCGATCCCGACATCGCCGTGCGGCGCGAGGCGCTGGGCGTTCTGGGCTACCTCAAGGCGGATGCCGCGCTGCCCGCGCTGCTGCTCGCCGCCACCGATCCGGAAGCGGCGGTGCGCCGGGCAGTGATGGCGGCCCTCGTGTTCGTGCGCAGCGGCACGGCGGGCGTTCCCGCTCTGATCGCCGGGCTCAAGGACGGCCACTGGCAGGTGCGCGAGGAAGCCGCCTATTCCATCGGCAAGGCCAAGATCCAGGAGGCGGTGGACCCGCTGATCGTCGCCGCCAACGACGATGCCTGGCAGGTGAAGGCCAAGGCGGTGAACGCGCTCGGCAAGCTCAAGGCCCGCGCCGCCGTTCCCGTGGTGGCCGAAGCGCTCGGCGACCAGTTGTCCAACGTCCGCAAGGAGGCCGCCGCCGCGCTGGGGGAGATCGCCGATCCCGCCGCCGTGTCCGCGCTGGAAGCCGCCTATGACGATCCCGATCCGGACGTGCGCAAGCTGGTGCGCTGGGCCATCGACCGCTGCCGCGCGGCCTGAAGCGACCCCGGCTTGCGTCCGGTCATGAAACCGAACCGGGCCGGCCGTACTTCTCCAATCTGAGCCGGAGCGCAAGAGTGCTCCGGCAGAGCGGGAGAAGGCGCCGATGGCGGAGCAGGAACGCGAGTGGCTGAAGACCGGGCCATTGTGGTGGCAGTCCGGCGTCGTCTACCAGATCTATCCGCGCTCCTTCCAGGACAGTGACGGCGACGGGGTGGGCGACCTTCCGGGCATCATCTCCCGGCTTCCCTATCTCGCCGCCCTCGGCATCGACGCCATCTGGATCTCCCCCATCTATCCCTCGCCCATGGCCGACTTCGGCTATGACGTGGCCGACTACACCGCCATCCATCCCCTGTTCGGCACTCTCGAAGATTTCGACCGACTGGTGGCGGAGGCTCACAGCTTGGGGCTCCGGATCATCCTCGATTTCGTGCCCAACCACTCCTCGCAGGAGCATCCGTGGTTCAAGGCGTCGCGCTCGTCCAAGGACGATCCCAAGCGGGACTGGTACATCTGGCACGACCCCGCCCCCGACGGCGGGCCGCCCAACAACTGGCTCTCGGAATTCGGCGGCAGCGGCTGGGAATATGACGAGGCGAGCGGCCAGTATTATTACCACGCCTTCCTGAAGGAGCAGCCGGACCTCAACTGGCGCAATCCGGAGGTGATAGAAGCCATGCACGATGCCCTGCGCTTCTGGTTCGACCGGGGCGTGGATGGCTTCCGCATCGATGCGCTCTGGCATGTCATCAAGGATGCGGAGTTCCGGGACAACCCGCCGAATCCCGACTTCAGCGAGGGCATGAACCCCCATTCCGCTTTGACGCAGCTTTATACCGGCGACCGGCCGGAAGTGATGGACGTGATCGCCGGCTTCCGCGACCTGGCCGATTCCTACGAGGGGGACCGGGTGCTGATCGGCGAAGCTTATCTGCCGCTCCATCGCATCGCCGCCTATTACGGCGAGGACGGGCGGGGCGTGCACCTGCCGTTCAATTTCACGCTGCTGGCGGCGCCCTGGAACGCGGCGGAGCTGGCGCCGCTGATCGCCGCCTATGAAGCCGTTATCCCCGAAGGGGGCTGGCCCAACTGGGTGCTCTCCAACCATGATCGCCCGCGCGTCGTCGGTCGGCTAGGGCCGGACCAGGCGCGGGTGGCGGCCATGCTGCTGCTGACGCTGCGGGGTACGCCGACGCTGTATTACGGCGACGAGATCGGCATGTCGCAGGTGTCCATCCCGCCCGAGCGGGTGCAGGACCCGTTCGAGAAGAACGTGCCCGGCCTCGGCCTTGGCCGCGACGGCGCGCGCACGCCCATGCAGTGGGATGACGGCCCCTTCGCCGGCTTTTCCACGGTGGAGCCGTGGCTGCCGCTGGCGGACGATTTCACCGAGGTGAACGTGAAGCGCGAGCAGGGGGAGGGGGCCTCCATGCTCACCCTCACCCGCGCGCTGCTCGCCCTGCGGCGGGCGCATCCGGCCTTGTCTGTGGGCCTGTGGTCCCCGGTCGCGGCGGTCGGCGATCTCGTCGCCTATCTGCGGCAGGGGGAGGGGGAGACGCTGCTGGTTGCGCTGAATCTCGGCGGCGATCCGCTGTCGGCAACGCTGCCGGAAGCGGCCGGCGGCGGTCGCCTCCTGCTCTCCACCTTCTGCGATCGGGCGGGGGAACGCGTGGGCGACACCATCGACCTTCGGCCCAATGAGGGCATCGTGGTGCAACTGGCGCCCTGAACGAAAAGGGGCGGCCGAGGCCGCCCCTTGAACGCGAGGAAGAGCGGCGGCTCAGGAGAGCTGGCCGGTATACTTCTCCAGCGTGGCCCAGGCCTCGTCGCCGTACTTGCCCTTCCACTCGGCGTAGAAGCCGGCCTTGCGCAGCTGCTCGCGGAAGCTGTCCACCTTCGGCTCGTTGAAGGCGAGGCCCTTTTCCGCCAGCTCCTTGCGCAGGGTGTTGTTGAGGGCGAACACGTCGTCGCGCTGCTTGAGGCCCGCCTCGTTGATGTTCTTCGCCACGATGGCGCGCAGATCGTCGGGCAGCTTCTCGAAGGCGCGGCGGTTGGCGAGGAACCAGAAGCCGTCCCACATGTGGTTGGTGAGGGAGCAGTATTTCTGCACCTCGTAGAGCTTCGCCGTGGAGATGATGGCGAGCGGGTTCTCCTGCGCGTCCACGGCGCGGGTCTGCAGCGCGGTGTAGACCTCGGCGAAGTTGAGCGAGGCCGGGGCGCTGTCGAACGCCTTGAACATGGAGGTCCACAGCGGCGACACCGGCACGCGGATCTTCAGGCCCTTGAGGTCGGCCGCGGTCTCGATGGGCTTGGTGGAGGTGGTGATCTGGCGGAAGCCGTTGTCCCAGATCTTGTCCATGGCGATGATGCCGGCCTTGGAGATCTGGCCCCGCACATAGGTGCCGAGGTCGCCGTCCATGGCCTTCCACACGCTGGCATAATCCGGGAAGGCGAAGCCGATGCCGCTGATGGAGGCGTTGGGCACCAGCGTGGAGAGGATCAGCGGCGACAGGGTGAAGAACTCGATGGCCCCGGAGCGCAGCTGGCTCAGCATGTCGGTGTCGCCACCGAGCTGGCTGGAGGGGAAGATGCTGATCTCGACCCTGCCCTTGGTCTCTGCCTTGATCTTCGCCGACATCTCCTGCGCGCGCACGTTCATGGGGTGCGTGACCGGCAGGTTGTTGGCGTATTTGTAGGCGAATTCGGCGCTCTGGGCCCGCGCGACGGTGGGGGCGAACAGCGCCGGGGCGATGGCCCCGGTCAGCGCGGTGGCGGCGCTCGCCTTGATGAGGGTGCGACGGGTCAGGGTCATCGGTGCTCCTCCTTGCGGCCGTTTCGCGCGGCGCCCCGACTGGCTCCGGCCCGGCCCGACTGGTTTCCTTGGGTCCAATATATGGACCTCTTTTCCCGCCGCCCATGCTGGCCCGCTTGTGGGCATTTCGCAAGCAGATTATGGTCCCAGCGGACGCCGCGCGGCGGTCGTCCCAATTCGCCAGATAATTCAGGTCCATATTCTGGATCGAGGGAGCGCGCGTGGCAGGGGGACTTAAGGCGCCCGCCGCCGGAGCAATCGGGCCGGAGCATCCGTCGGGCGCGACCCCGGATAGCCTCCCCGAGGTAACCGGCGGCACCCAGAGCATCGAGCGCGCGGTCGCGCTGCTGATGCTGGTGGGCCGCGCCGGGGCGGAGGGCGCGCGCCTTGCCGATCTCGTCGCGCGTTCCGGCCTCTCCAAGCCCACCGTGCGGCGCGTGCTGCTGGCACTGGTGCGCGCCGGGCTGGTGGATCAGGACGAGGCGAGCCGCCGCTATCATGTGGGGCCGGAGGCGTACGTGCTCGGCACGCTCGCCGCGCCGCGTTTCGGCATCCACGCTCTGGCGCTCGACGGCCTCACCCGCATCGCCCGCCAGAGCGGCGACTGCGCCTTCCTCTCGGTGCCGCGCGGTGCCTTCTCCGTATGTCTGCATCGCGAGGAGGGCACCTGGCCCATCCGCACCCACGTGCTTCAGGCCGGCGACCGGCACCCCCTTGGCATCGGTGCTGGCGGGCTCGCCATCCTCGCCGCGCTGCCGGAGGCCGAGGCGGCCCGGATCATCGAGACCAACGCCGCGGCGCTCGCGGCCTATCCCGGCTATTCCGCCGACCTTTTGCGTCGCGCCATGGGTGAGACCCGCGCGCGCGGCTATGCGCTCAATCCGGGCCTTTACGTCGCCGGCTCGTGGGGGATCGGCGTGGTGGTGCGCGGGGCGGACGGGCGGCCGCTCGGCGCGCTCTCCCTCGCCGCCATCGAGAGCCGGCTCGGCGCCGAGCGGCAGAAGGATCTGGTGCCGTTGCTCCAGCGCGAAGCCGCTGCGCTGGAGGCGAAGCTGGGGGGCGGCGAGCGCAGCCCCGCGCAGCGCCCGGCCCGTTCCATCGCCCGCCCGGCCCCCTGACCGTTTCCGATCCCGGAGTGAATTGAATGTCCGCACCTGCCCAGACCGTTGCCGAGGCCCCGCGTGGCGGCGTGGCCCGCACCAGCCGCCGGGTGATGAACCTTTCGCATTTCCTGCGCCAAGCGGCGCGGCGGCTGCCGCAGCATATCGCCTTCGTCGAGGGCGACCGCACCGTGACGTGGGCTCAGATGGACGCGCGCGTGGATGCCATGGCGGCGGAACTGGCCGCCCGCGGTGTCGTCAAGGGCGACCGCATCCTCGTGCAGTCGAAGAACTGCCTCGAAATGTTCGAGAGCATGTTCGCCGCCTTCCGGCTGGGCGCCGTCTGGGTACCCACCAATTTCCGCCAGACGCCCGGGGAGGTCGCCTATCTCGCCTCCGCCTCGGGCGCGAGCGTGATGATCTGCCACCGCGACTTCCCCGAGCATGTGGAAGCCGCGTGCGCGGAGGCCCCGGCGATCCGCGAGGTCATCGCCATCGGTGAGGCGGACTTCGGGGCGGACTATGGCGCGCTCGTCGCCGCCCGCCTCGGTGAAAAGGTGTCGGTGGCGGACGTGGAGCATGACGACCCCTGCTGGTTCTTCTTCACCTCCGGCACCACTGGGCGGCCTAAGGCGGCGGTGCTGACCCATGGCCAGATGGCGTTCGTCATCACCAACCACCTTTGCGACCTGATGCCGGGCACCACTGAGCAGGACGCCTCCCTCGTGGTGGCGCCGCTCTCCCACGGCGCGGGCGTGCATCAATTGGTGCAGGTGGCGCGGGGGGTGAAGACCATCCTCATGCCATCCGAGCGGTTCGATGCCGCCGAGGCATGGCGGCTGGTGCAGGACTGGCGGGTGACCAACATGTTCACCGTGCCGACCATCACCAAGCTCCTCACCGAGCACCCCTCGGTGGACCAGTTCGACCACTCCTCCCTGCGCTATGTGATCTATGCCGGCGCGCCCATGTACCGGGAGGACCAGAAGTTCGCGCTGAGGAAGCTCGGCAAGGTGCTGGTGCAGTATTTCGGCCTCGGCGAGGTGACCGGCAACATCACCGTCCTGCCGCCCTATCTGCACGATCCCGAGGACGGCCCGCACGTGAAGCTCGGCACCTGCGGCTTCGAGCGCACTGGCATGCAGGTCCAGATCCAGGACGATGCGGGCCGGGAAGTCGCGCCCTTCGAGACCGGCGAGATCTGCGTCTGCGGGCCGGCGGTGTTGGCGGGCTATTACGACAATCCGGAAGCCAATGCGAAGGCGTTCCGCAACGGCTGGTTCCGGACCGGCGACCTCGGCCACATGGACAACGAGGGCTTCGTCTACATCACGGGGCGCGCCTCCGACATGTACATATCGGGCGGCTCCAACGTCTATCCGCGCGAGGTGGAGGAGAAGGTGCTCACCCATCCCGCCATCGCGGAGGTCGCCATCCTCGGCGTGCCGGACCCCATGTGGGGCGAGGTGGGCGTCGCCGTCTGCGTGCCGCGCGAGGGGCAGAGCGTGAGCGAGGAGGAGCTGATCGCCTTCCTCGATGGCAAGGTCGCCCGCTACAAGCTGCCCCGGCGCGTGCATTTCTGGGATGCGCTGCCGAAATCCGCTTACGGCAAGATCACCAAGAAGATGGTGCGCGAGGCCCTGGCGGAGCGCGGGCTCATCTGAGCCGTTGACCGACCTAAAACACCCTCAGGGAGAAACGCCGTGTCGAGACCGGGAAGCGTGATCGTGACGGGTGGTGCCTCGGGCATCGGCCTCGCCGTGGTGGAGGAACTTCTGGCCGAGGGC
>JAEWBL010000119.1 GCA_023391175.1 Pseudomonadota bacterium | reverse complement strand
GCATTGGCGATGGCGGCCGGCGCGCCGATGGTGCCGCCTTCACCCATGCCGCGGAAGCCACCGATGTTGTTCGGCAGTTCCGCCTCCACATGCAGGATCTCGATCTGCGGCATGGTGCTGGCGATGGGCACGAGATAGTCGGCGAGGCTAGCGGTGAGCAATTGCCCGCCTTCGTCGTGAACCACTTCCTCCAGCAGGGCTGCGCCAATGCCCTGCGCTACCGCGCCATGCACCTGCCCATCCACGATCAGCGGATTGATGATGCGTCCGCAATCCTCTGCGACGGCGAAGCGCGTCACCGTGACGGCAAATGTAGCGGGGTCGATCTCCACCATGGCGAGGTGGGTGGAGGCGCAGGCCGTGCCGAGATAGGGGTCGTAGCTCTCGGAGGCGACGAGATCCTCCCGCTGCTCATGCGGGATCCGGCCCATCTGCGCATAGACCGCGTGGGCGACCTCCCGGAAAGTCATCGTTGCATTGGAAGAGCGGGCGCGGATGACCCCGCCTTCGGCCTCCAGGTCTTCCACCGGGACCTCCATGAGGAAGGCGGCGGCTTTCAGCACCTTTGCCTTCACCACCCGAGCGGTTTTGGTGGCGGCGCCGCCGCCGAGCACGGCCGAGCGGCTGGCGTAGGTGCCCGTGCCCATGGGTACGAGGGCGCTGTCGCCGTGCTGGATCTCCACGTCTTCCATGCGGCAGCCCAGCTCGTCTGCCACCACCTGGGCCAGAGTCGTCTCCAGCCCCTGTCCATGGGAGGAGATGCCGAACGCGGCTGTAACGGCTCCGGTGGCATCGATGCGGATGGAGGCGGTCTCCGTGCCGGTGTTGATGGGCATGCCGGGCGCGACGGCGATGCGCGAGCCGATGCCTGTCAGCTCCGCATAGCTCGCGAAGCCGATGCCGACCCAGCGGCCCTCCGCCCGCGCCGCGTCGCGCTGGCGCACCAGCGCCGGATAATCCACCAGCTCGCACACGCCTTGCAGGCACTCTTGAAACGCGGAGCGGTCCCAGATGATGCCGGAGCCGGTGCGGTAGGGAAATTCCTCGGCGGTCACCAGATTGCGGCGACGGATTTCCGCCGGGTCCATGCCGAGCCTGCGGGCAGCCATGTCCATCAATCGCTCCATGGCGAAGGTGGAGGAGGGGCGGCCGACACCGCGATAGGGACCGGTGGGCGGCTTGGGCGTGAGCACGCCGCGCACCCGGCCGCGATAATGCTCCATGCGGTAGGGGCCGGGCAGGAAGCTCACCACCTGCACGGGCTCCAGCGCGCCGGTCCACGGGTAGATCGAATAGGCACCGATATCGCCGATCACGTCCGCCCGAAGGCCGAGAAGCCGTCCGTCCGCATCCACCGCCAACTCCACCTCGACGGTCTCATCGAAAGCCTGGCTCATGGCGGTGAGGTCTTCCATGCGGTCGGCGACGAACTTCACCGGCCGCTCCAGCTTGCGCGCGAGCACGCAGACCAGCATTTCCTCATGGTTCAGCGAGCCCTTGCCGCCGAAGCTTCCGCCCACGTCCGGCGCCACCACCCGCACCCGATTGCCCGGAAGGTCGAGGCAGGCGCCGAGCACATCGCAGATGATGCCGGGGATATTGGTGGAGGAATGCAGGGTCAGCGCCTGCCGCCGTCGGTCCCACTCGGCGAGGTAGGAGCGGGTTTCCATGGGCATGGGCGTCTTGCGCGTCATGCGGAAGCGGCCCTTCACCACCACTGCCGCGGCGGCGATGGCCGCGTCCACGTCGCCGCGGGCGAAGGTGCGGGAGATGATGACGTTGGTGCCGGCCTCGTCATGCAAGAGCGGGGCGTTGTCCACAGCTGCATCGTCTTTTGAGACGGCGACGGGCAGCGGCTCGTAATCGATGGAGATGAGCTCCAGCGCATCCTCGGCGGCGTAGCGGCTCTCGGCCACCACCGCGACCACGGGCTCACCCACATAGCGCACCTTGCCCTCGGCGAGGGGGCGGAAGGGCGTCGCGTAATAGCCCTTCATGCGGGAGGTGGGGATGGCCGGCTGGAAGTCGGGGCCGATATCCCCGGCGTCGAAGATCGCGACCACGCCGGGCACTGCGAAGGCCTCCCCGACATCGATGGACCGGATGCGCGCATGGGGCTGGTCGCTGCGCAGCACCGCCACGTGCAGCAGGCCCTGCGGATCCATGTCGTCCACATAACGGCCGGAGCCGGTGAGCAGGCGGGGGTCCTCGGTGCGCTTGATGCGCTGGCCGACCAGCCTGGGGCGCATCTCCACTGAAGCGTCGAAGGCGGTCACTTCAGCGGCCCTCTCTCGCGCGCCAACTCGCGCACGGCATCGACGATGTGCTGGTAGCCGGTGCAGCGGCAGATGTTGCCGGAGAGCGCCTCGCGGATCGCGTCGTCGGTCTCCAGCGGGTGGTGGCGCAGCATGTCGGTGATGGTCATCAGGAAGCCCGGCGTGCAGAAGCCGCATTGCAGGCCGTGGTGATCGCGGAACGCCTGCTGCACCCTGCCGAGATCGCCCATTCGCCCCAGCCCTTCCACCGTTTCGATGGTCGCGCCGTCCGCCTGAATGGCGAGGGTGAGGCAGGAGCGGGCGCTGCGCCCGTCCAGGAGGATGGTGCAGGCGCCGCACACCCCGTGCTCGCAGCCCACGTGGGTGCCGGTGAGGCCGAGGTCGTGACGCAGGAAATCGCTCAGCAGCAGGCGCGCGTCCACCGCCCGGGTGTGTGTCAACCCGTTGATGGTAAGCGTGATGGTGACGGCGTTCTGCATCACGAGGCGTCCCCGTCCGTCTCGCGGGCGCGACTCCACGCATCGGCAAGCGCGCGGCGCGCGAGGGCACCCGAGAGGTGGCGGCGATAGTCGGCGGACGCGCTGAGATCGGAGTTCGGTTCGATAGAGGCTTGCAGGCGGGTCACCGCCTCGTCGAAGGCCGCAAGCGTGCCTTCGCGTCCCTCCAGAGCCGCTTCCACCTCGTTGAACCGGATGGCCGTGTCGGCGATGCCCATCATGGCGATGCGCACATTGCGCATCCGCCCGTCCACCCGCGCCATGAGCACGGCCACGGCTGCCAGCGCATAGTCGCCGTGGCGGCGGGAGAATTCCTCGAAGGCCCAGCCGGTGCCGTCCTCCGGAATGGCGAGATCGACTCCCGTGACCATCTCGTCGGGCTCCAGCGCGGTGGCAAGGGAGCCTGTGAGGAAGTCCCGCGCTGGCATGGCGCGGGCGCCGCGCGGCGAGGCGATATGGATGGTGCCATCGAGCAGCAGCGTCATCATGGGCATCTCGGCGGCAGGGTCGGCGTGGCAGACGCTGCCGCAGAAGGTGCCGCGGTTGCGCACCGTGAGATGCGCCACATGCTTCATGGCGGCGTGGAGCACCGGGATGTGCCGCGCCACCAGCCCGTCCTCCGCCGTCATGCGGTGGCGCACCAGCGCGCCGAGGCGCAGCGCGCCGGCTTCGAGCGTAATGCGGTCGAGGTCGGGGATGCGGTTGATGTCCACCAGAACTGATGGCTTCACGAGGCGGAAATTCATCATGGGCATGAGGCTCTGCCCGCCGGCGAGCACCTTCCCGTCGCCACCCGCGCCTGCGAGTGCCTCCACTGCATGGGCGATGTTCTCGGCGCGAACATAGTCGAACCGGGCGGGCTTCATCGGCGCATTTCCGGCATATCGGTTTCCGTTCCCTAGTGACTTGCATTATTAGACTATGTTAATCGGTGTCAAGCCGCCCGGGCCAGAGGCGGCAAGCGCGGTCGAGGGACGCAAGGGAGCACCACGCCATGAAGATCAAAGCCGCAGTCCTGCGCAGCATGGGCGCGCAGATGCCTTACGCGCAGAGCCATCCGCTCCATATCGAAGAGGTCGAACTCGATCGACCCGGTCGCGACGAGGTGCTGGTGAAGATCGCGGCGGCGGGCCTCTGCCACTCGGACCTTTCCGTCATCAACGGCAGCCGTCCGAGGCCTATGCCGATGGCCGTCGGCCACGAGGCGGCGGGCGTGGTGGTCGAGGCGGGCGACGGAGTGGACGATCTCAAGC
>JAEWBL010000106.1 GCA_023391175.1 Pseudomonadota bacterium | reverse complement strand
GCTCGACATCCTGCGCATCACCAAGCAGAGCCTCGGCCGGGTGCTGCGGGAACTGGTGGACGAGGGCTTCGTGGAAAGCCGGGCCGGCGCCTCCGACCGGCGCCAGCGGCTGCTGTTTCCCACCATCAAGGGCGAAGCCCTCGCGCGCCAGTTCGTGGCGCTGCAGAGCCGGCGCATCGAGGCCGCGCTCGCGGCCAGCGGAGCGGAAAGCCAGGACACGGTGCGTCGCTTTCTTCTCGCCATGATCGACCCGGAGGATCGCGTGCCCGTGGAGCGGCTGATCGAGCGGGCGGACCGCGCGGCCCGGGCGCGCCGCGCGTGAGCGCCGACGGCCTCCGATCCCGCCCCGCTGTGCGGCGACCAGAAAACGAGACCCAGATGATCCTTCGCGCTTTTCGGGAGGCCCCCCGCCATGGCTGAGGTCGCGACGTCCTCCGTCGCCCTCGCCGACGATGCCCCCCATCTGCTTGTGGTCGACGACGACAACCGCATCCGCACGCTTCTGTCGCGCTTCCTCACCGAGAACGGCTATCGCGTCAGCACCGCCGCATCCGCCGCCGAGGCGCGGGCGCGGCTGGAGGGCCTTGCCTTCGATCTTCTGGTGCTCGACGTGATGATGCCCGGCGAGAGCGGCCTCGACCTTGCGCGTGACCTCCGGCGCGGTTCGGCGGTGCCCATCCTGATGCTCACCGCCCGCTCGGACACCGCCGACCGCATCACCGGCTTAGAGGCCGGCGTGGACGACTATCTCGCCAAGCCGTTCGAGCCGCGCGAGTTGCTGCTGCGCATCGGCTCCATCCTCAAGCGCGCACTGCCGCCACCGCAGAAGGCCATCGAAAGCGTGCGCTTCGGCGAGTTCGCCTTCCACCTGGAGCGGGGCGAACTGACCCGCAACGGCGAGATCGTGCGCATCACCGAGCGCGAACGCGACATGCTGCGGGCGCTTGCCGAGGCCCCTGGAGATACGGTCCCGCGCCTGGCCCTCGCCGGCGGCGGAGCGGCGAGCGAACGCGCCGTAGACGTGCAGGTGAACCGCCTGCGCCGCAAGCTGGAGCGCGACCCCGCCAATCCCATCTATCTCCAGACCGTGCGCGGCATCGGCTATCGGTTGGTGGTGACGCCTTGAGCGTGGCGGAGAGCCCTACGGGTGTCCGGCACTGGGCGAGGCTGGTGCTCGTCTGGCTGAGGGACACGACCAACGGCTTCGCCGCCTGGTTCAACCGGGTGACGCCCAAGGGGCTCTATCCGCGCTCGCTGCTCATCATCGTCACGCCGATGGTGATCCTGCAGTCCGTGCTGGCCTTCGTCTTCATGGAGCGCCACTACAACGTGGTGACGCGCCGCCTCTCAGCCGCCGTCAGCCAGGACATCTCGGCCGTCGTCTCGCTCTACGACCTCCTGCCCAAGACCAACGACCACATCGCGCTGCGCACCTTCGCCTCGCGCAACCTCTCGCTCAACGTGGCGGTGCTGCCGCCCACCGACCTGCCGCCGCCCGGGCCGAAGCCCTTCTTCTCGGTGCTCGATGCCGCGCTGTCCCGCGAGATCGGCCTCAGGCTGAAGCAGCCTTTCTGGCTCGACACCGTGGGCCGCTCCATGCTCATCGAAGTGCGGGTGAAGATGGACGATGCGGTGCTGCGCATCTTCGCCCCGCGCAACGCCGCCTACGCCTCCAATTCGCACATCTTCCTCTTGTGGATGGTGGGCACCTCGCTGGTGCTGCTGGCCGTCGCCATCCTGTTCCTGCGCAACCAGATCCGCCCCATCGAGAATCTCGCCGACGCCGCCGAGGCCTTCGGCAAGGGGCGCGACGTCGAGAATTTCCGGCCCCGCGGCGCCCGCGAGGTGCGGCGGGCCGCCGTCGCCTTCCTGGAGATGAAGCGGCGCATCGAGCGGCAGATCGAGCAGCGCACCACCATGCTCGCAGGCGTCTCCCACGACATGCGCACCATCCTCACCCGCTTCAAGCTCGAACTCGCCTTCCTGCCCGAGGGCGAGAGCGAGGCGCTGAAGAAGGATGTGGACGAGCTTCAGGGGATGCTGGAGGCCTACCTCGCCTTCGCCCGCGGCGACCCCGGCGAGCAGGCGGCCCTGACCGACATGGGCGAGTTGATCGAAGATTTGCGGCTCAATGCCGAGCGCGACGGCGCCACCGCCACGGCGAGCTTCATGGGCCCCCCTCTGGTGGAGGTGAAGGCCGACCAGCTCAAGCGCTGCATCGGCAACCTCGTCAACAATGCCGTGCGCCATGCCCGCGCGATCGCCGTCTCCGGCACCCGCGACGCGCGCTACCTGATCGTGACCGTGGACGACGACGGGCCGGGCATCCCCGAGGAGAAGCGCGAGGAGGTGTTCCGCCCCTTCCTGCGCCTCGACGATGCGCGCAACCAGGACGCTGGCGGCTCCGGCCTCGGCCTCTCCATCGCCCGCGATATCGCCCGCGCCCACGGCGGCGACATCCAGCTTTCCGACAGCCCCATGGGCGGTTTGAGGGCCACGGTCCGCATCCCTGTCTAGCCTATTCCTTGGGCATGCCCGAACCTTGGGCTTGCCCCTCTTCGCCGGCTGATGATCCACTGGCGACATGGACAAGCTGCCCCCGCCTCCACCCTTGCAACCCTCGGATTTCGCCCAGACCCATCCGGGCCTCGCTCTGCTACGCCTTGCGGCG
>JAEWBL010000103.1 GCA_023391175.1 Pseudomonadota bacterium | reverse complement strand
GATGGTGGCAAGCACGTTCTTGGCTGCCTCGGGCGTCACGATGCCGTCCCACTGGAAAGCGGAAAGGTTCTGCTCCAGCGATTTGCGGTAGAGCGCCTCGTCGGCCTTGTAATACTCGGCCGGGACCGAGGCGATGATGTCGTCGATGCTTGCGGTCTTCAGCCACTGCATGGCGCGCACCAGGGCATTGGACACGGCCTGCGACGTATTCGGATTGGCCTTGATGAAGTCCGTGCGCGCATAGAGACAGTCGGCGAGGTAGGGGCCGCCGAAGGCGATCTGCGAGCCTTCCGCATTCCGGCTGTCCACCAGCACCACCACTTCCTTCGCATCGGTGAGCGAGGTGATTGCGGGGTCCAGATTCACGATGGCGTCAAGCTCGGTGCCGGTGCGGATGGCGGCGACTGCGCTCGGACCAGTGCCGATGGAGATGAAGCTCGCATCCTTCCAGTTGACGCCGGCCCGCTCCAGCAGCTGGGCGACGAAATTCTGGGTGGAGGCGCCCGGCGCAGAGATGCCGATCTTCTTGCCCTTGAGGTCCTTGACGCCCTTGATGCTGCCCGCGTTCGAGGCGCGCACGGCGAGCACATTGCCCGGATAGCGACCGAAGACGGTGATGCAAGTGAGGTCCTGCCCCTTCGCCTGCAGCCGCAGCATATGCTCGTAAGCCCCTTCGCCGATATCGGCCCCGCCGGCGACCACGGCCTGGAGGGCCGCGGTGCCAGAGCTGAAGGCGGTGGAATCCACCGTAAGGCCTTCGTCCTCAAAGTATTTCTTATTCAGTGCGACGAAATACGCGATCTTGTTCATCTGGCTGATGGAGCCACCAACCGCGATCGAGATCTTCGGCTTCTCGAGCCCCGCGGCCCCGGCAGCGCCCGGCAGAAGGGCGAGGCCCATCCATCCGGCGGCGATCATGCTTCTGACGATGGACATTGTTTCCTCCCGGCGATGCGACATCTGCTTGGCGGCGTCGCTTGAGGGACGCTCGGCGCCCCTTCTTGTTCTGACTTATTGTATGACAATATGGCCAACTTGAGGGATGTCAACCACCTCCGGCTGACTTTCCGTCACCCGGCCATCCGGCTGGAAATCGCCTCTATTTTCCCCTGTTCAGAATCCCGTCCAGCGTGGCGCGATCGACCTTGATCGCGACGCCGGAGCGCTCTTCCTGCACCAGCATGGCGACGCGGGAATCCCTTTGCCCCCAGCCGCGGTTACGGGCCTCCGTCATCTCGGCCAGCGTCATCTCGGTGAACCGTGCGGGAACGCCGACCTCCTGCGCCAGCGCCGCGGCCAGCGACACGTCCTTGAACGCAAGGTCTAGGGCGAAGGACACGTCATCAAACGCCGCCGGCAAGAACTGGTCGGCGAGACGGTCCACCGCATTCTGTCGCCCGAGCGATCCCTCCCGGATCGCAGCGAACAGGGTGGCGGGGTCCACACCGGCCTTGACGCCAATAGTAAAGACCTCCGCCAGAACCATCTGGATGCCGTAGTTTGCGCTGTTGTGGACCAGCTTCGCCGTGGTCGCAGCCCCGAGCGGGCCGAGGAACATCACCCGGTCGCCGAGCAGATCGAGAAGCGGCCGGCTGGCCTCGAACGCGCCAGCGCTGCCACTCACCCAGATGGCCAGCCGGCGGGTGCGCGCGCCCTTGGGCCCGCCGCTCACCGGCGCATCCAGCAGGTCGACACCCATGGCGGTGAGGCGCTCGGCCAAGGCACGCACCGCCGACGGCGCGCTGGTGGTCATGTCGATGAGCGTCGCGCCGACCGAGAGCCCTTCCGCGAGGCCATCGGCGCCGAACACCACCGCCTCCACCTCGGCCGGACCGGGCAGCATGGTGAATATCTCGCGGGTTCTCGCTGCGACATCGCGGGGCGTCGGCACCCAGAGCGCGCCCAGCGCCTCGAACGGCGCCGCAGCCTCCCGCCGGCGCGTATGGATGACCAGTTCCCGGCCCGCTTCGAGGAGGCGCGTCGCCAGCGGAGCGCCCATGGCGCCGAGGCCGATGAAACCAATGGGCACGAGCGTCTCCTCCTGCCGGGGATGTCAGAGAGCGTTGAGGAAGTCGAGAAGGCGCCGGTTCACCTCATCCGGAGCTGCCAGCGGCGCCATATGGGAGGCGTCGGGGATGATCTCCAGCCGCGCGGAGGGGATGCCGCGCGCGATGACTTCGGATGCCGCGACGGGTGTCGTCGGGTCCTTCTCCCCCACCATCACCAGCGTTGGCTTAGCGATCTCGCCGAGACGCGGCGCCACATCTAGAGTCGAGATCATGTCCCACATGGCGGCGTGAACGTCGGGATCGGCCGCGCGCAAGGTCTTCGCGACCCGGTCGAGCACATCGGGCCGCCGCTCGGCGAAGCCGGCCGTGAACCAGCGTTCCAGCGTCGGCGCGACGATCGCCTCCATGCCGCCCGCTCGCACCTGCGCGGCACGCCCGCGTACGGCCTGGCGCCCCGCCTCGGCGAAGGTGCTCACCGTATCCATGAGGCACAGCGCGCACACGAGATCGGGGCGCGCGAGCGCCAGCGTCTGGGCGATCATGCCGCCGACGGACAGCCCCACAACGCAGGCTGGCCCTGCCCCTGCCCCTTCGATGACCCGGGCGAGATCCTCGGCCGCATCGGTGAACCCGAATGACTCGCCGGGCGCCCGCGACGAGCCGTGGCCCGCGAGATCGTAGGCGATCACATCGAAGCGTTCGGCGATCACACCGAACTGCCGGTCCCAATAGGTCAGGTCGAGCGCGACGGCGTGGATGAGCACCACCAGCGGAGCCCCACGGCGACCGGCGCGCACCTGATGGAGGACGGGGGCCGTCTCTGCTGGGAGCGGGCTGAAGGCAGTGGCATCGGACATCACGCAAGCTCCTCGGCGGTCCACGCTGGGCGTGCGCCATCAATCCCCCGCCAAAGCGGGAGCGCGGGTATTCTCGAAGAAGAGGCGCGGCCCCCGCGCCTGAAGGCGGACTACATTCGGGCGAGGCGCGGCTCGCCTGTGGGCGGAGCGGCGGTCCCCTTGTCCCTGGACGTTTCCTTCGCGCCCCGCTTGCGAACCGGCCGATCGCGCTCGGCCTCCTTGGCGGTGAGCACCGCATCGGCGATGGCAGCGGCGTTCATCACATGGCGGCGGCAGGCCTGTCCGGCCGCCTCGGGATCGCGCCGGGCGATGGCCTCCATGATGTCGCCGATCTCGGCGAGGCTCTTCGCCAGCCGGCCCGGCTGGGAGAGCGTATGGGCGCGCAGCATGGTGACCCGCCAGTGGATCATGCGCAGCATGTCCTCCAGCATCGGATTGTGGGCGCCGGCGGTGAGCGCCGCGTAGAAGGCGGTCTTCACCAGCAGGAGATCACTGCCCGGCTTGCCCCGGCTGGCTTTCCGGAAGGCGGCGAAGGCGCTCTCCAGCGCCTTGTGCTCGGCCTCCGTGGCCCGCTCGGCGAAGCAGCGGCCCGCCATGTCCTCCAGCGTCGCACGCAGCTCATAGATCGAGCGCGCGTCCTCGGCAGTATAGATGGCGACGATGGGGCCGCGATGGGGGATGATCTGCAGGATGCCCTCTGCCGCGAGCTGGCTCAGGGCCTCCCGCAGCAGGGTCCGGCTCACCTGGAACATCTCGCAGATCTCGCGCTCCACCAAGCGGTCGCCCGGCTGGAAGCGCCCTTCGAGGATGGCGGTGCGCAGGGCCTCGATCACCTGCTTCTTGAGCGATGCCGCCTGGTGCATGGCTGCAAGGCTGGCTGGCGTGGTCATTTCGGGTTTCCTTGGCTGGCGTCCTTGGCTGGCGGTCCCGGTGGATTCACTGCGCCGTCTGCGGCGACGAAATCAGATGACGGGCGGTTCGTCGAGCCGCACGACGATGCCTTCGAGTTCCGGCTTCGGCGGCCGGTAGCGCTTCATCACCAGCGGATCGTGCCCGGGGACGATGTGGTCCGGCGAGGGCGCGGCAGCCTTCAGGCGATCGAAGCCCTCCAGCATGCACCCCACGTGGAAGGCCGTGACGAAGGGGCGCTCGGTGTCCATGTTCTCGTAGAAATGGGTCACGTCCGATGCCAGCACCACCGGGCCGCGACGGGTGTTGACCCGCACGAACTGGAGCCCGGCGGAATGCCCGGGTGCGGGATGTAGCGTCACACCCGGCGCGAGTTCCGCCCCGCCGTCATAGAAGCTGACGCGGCCGGCATAATTGGCGCGGACCATGCCCACTACATCCTCCACCTCGAAGGAATGGCGCAGGCGCCGGTAGCGCATGTAGCGCCCGACCGCGTAGTGCATTTCCGCCTCCTGGAGGTGGAAGGTCGCGGCGGGGAAGAGGTCGAAATTGCCCACATGGTCATAGTGCAGGTGGGTGAGGATCACGTCCTGCACGGTCACGGGATCAAGTCCCACCAGCTTCAGCGCCTCTGCTGGGCAACGCAGGAAATCGCGTTTGCGGCGCGCCGCGACCTCGGCATTGAAGCCCGTATCCACCACGAAGCTGCGCGCCTCGCCGACGATGGCCCAGACGTAATAGTCGAGCGGCATGGGGGCGTCGTGGGGATCTCCGCCGATGAAATTGTCCGCCCGCTTCGCATCCCGCGTGGCGTAGCGGATGGCGAAGACCTCGTAGGTGGGGACCGTCTGTGCGCTCATGCCGCCTGCCCCCTCGGGTGAGCCCCGCCCGCGCCGATAAAGGCGCGGAAGCGCTCCGCATAGTCGCGGATGCCCTGTTCCAGCGTGAAGTCCGGCGCCCAGCCGAGCACCGCGCGCGCCGCGGAAATGTCGAGGGAGGCGCGCATGCGCGCATTCACCTCCTCCAGCGGCGACAGCGCGTCGCCGATCTCGATATCGGCGCCCGGCACCACCTGCCGGACGATCCGCGCCACGTCCGCCGCCGCGGTCGCCTGCCCGGCCGCCACGTTGAAGACGCGCTGCGCACCTTCCGGCTGCGCCGCTACCGCAAGGGCGCGCACGACTGCGTTGGCGCAGTCCGGCACGTAGGTGTAATCGCGCTTCATCGGGCCGCCGGTCACAAACCGCACGGACCGGCCCAGCACCGCACCCTCCACCATGGGCTTGATGAACATGGGCGTGCGCATGCCAAGGCCATAGATGGCAGTCACGCGCAGCGCCAGCACGTCGAGTGCATGGAACGAAGCATAGGAAAGGCCGATGGCCTCGCAGGCCATCTTGGTGGTGCCGTAATGACCGGCGGGATTGCCCCGCACCACCGAGAAGACCGGATCAGTCTCCTTCAGCGGCGTGCCGTCCCCGCCATGGTAGGCGGCATTGCTCGACAGGTAGATGAGCCGCGCCATGCCGAGCTGCCGTGCCGCTTCGCAGGCATTCACCATGCCGGTGATGTTGGTGTGGTAGGTCGCCGCCGGCTGGGCGAGGGACGTCTCCAGCCCGACGATGCCGGCGCTGTGGACGATGGCCTCGACGCGCTCTGCCCGACACACGTCCATGAGACGCGCGAGGTCGGTGGTCTGGCC
>JAEWBL010000065.1 GCA_023391175.1 Pseudomonadota bacterium | reverse complement strand
CGCCGACCTCGCCGCGCGCCGCCGCCCCGCCGCCGACGCGCTGAAGGACTGGGGCCTCTCCCACCGCTTCGCCGGATCGGGCGACCGCGCGGCCATCGCCGGCATCCTCTACGACACCCTGCGCCGGCGCGCCTCCGCCGCCCATGTGATGGGATCGGAGGAGCCGCGCGCCCTGGTGCTGGGGATGCTGGCGCTCATGCGCGGCCTTTCGGTGGACGCCATCGCGGCACTCGCCGACGGCGGCCGCTTCGCCCCGGCACCCCTCTCCGAGGCCGAGCGCGCCCGCCTCGCAGATCCGAGCCTCGAGGGCGCACCGCCCTTCGTGCGCGGCGACTATCCCCAATGGCTGCATGCCTCGCTTCGGCACGTGTTCGGCGACAGCGTGGTCGAGGAAGGCGCGGCGCTGGCCGCCCGCGCGCCGCTGGACCTGCGCATCAACACACTCAAGGGCGAGCCCGAGGCAGTGAAGGCGGAACTCTCCCACCTTCACCCCGAGCCGTGCCGTTTCTCGCCGCTCGCCCTGCGCATCAAGCTCGATTCCGAGGGCAAGGCGCCGCCGGTGTCCGCCGAGCCCGCCTTCCTGCGCGGCGAGGTGGAGGTGCAGGACGAGGGCTCCCAGCTCGCCGCCATCCTCGCCCGCCCCGTACCCGGCGGGCAGGTGCTGGATTTGTGCGCCGGTGCCGGCGGCAAGACGCTGGAATTCGCCGCGCTGATGGACAACAAGGGCCAGATCTATGCCCACGACAGCGACATCCGCCGCCTGAAGCCCATGCATGAGCGCCTCGCCCGCGCCGGCGTGCGCAACGTGCAGGTGCGCAGCCCGCGCGGCGCCGAGGATGTGCTGCACGACCTAGAAGGCAGGATGGACCTCGTCCTCGTGGACGCCCCCTGCACCGGCACGGGCACCTGGCGGCGCAACCCCGACGCCAAATGGCGCGTGCGCCCCGGCGCCCTCGCCCAGCGCACCGCCGAGCAGGCGAAGATCCTGGAACAGGCCGCCCACTATGTCCGCCCCGGCGGCCGGCTCGCCTATGTCACCTGCTCGCTGCTGGACGAGGAGAACGGCGCCCAGGTGCGCGCCCTTCTCAACAAGCGCGAGGATTTCTCCCCCGTCTCGCCCACCGAGGCCGTCCTCGCGCTCGGCGCCTCCGGCTCCGCGCTGGCGGAAGCGGCACTGACCAGCCGCGAGGGCCTCTTGATGACCCCGCGCCGCACCGGCACGGACGGCTTCTTCGTGAGCGTGATGAAGCGGGCGGGGTGAGGCGAGCGTCTTCAGGAGTGAACTTTCAGCGCGAGCGCGGCGTTGTCCGCGCGAATGTCACTGCGTTGAAAGGACAGACCATGGGTCTCATCCGCCTGCTGCTCCTCGTGGTCGTCCTCGTCGGCGGCTACTGGGCCTATTATGTCTATGCCTCCGGCGAGCCCTATGACGAGATCGGCACCGCCATCAATTCCCGCCTTCCCGAGAAGGCCCGTGAATTCGCCTGCGCCGAGCTGAAGCGCCGGCATTCCGGCGCCGTGAACGCGCCCGCCGGCTGCGAGCCTTACTGGACGCGCATCTGACCCGCGCCGCGCGCTCATACGAGCCCTGCGCGGCGCTTGACTTTTGGAATCGGCGCTTTGCGGTTAAAGGAGGGGCGAAATTCGCCCTCTCGCCCAAGGCTTCACCATGACCGCCGCGCCCGCCGCCTCCCAGGACACCGTCCTCATCATCGATTTCGGCAGCCAGGTGACGCAGCTCATCGCCCGCCGGGTGCGCGAGGATGGGGTCTATTCCGAGGTGGTGCCGTTCCAGAAGGCGGAGGAGGCCGTCGCCCGCCTCAAGCCCAAGGCCATCATCCTCTCCGGCGGCCCGGCCTCGGTGATCGAGGGGCAGAGCCCCAAGGCGCCGGACGCGGCGTTCGGGGCGGGCGTGCCGGTACTGGGCATCTGCTATGGCGAGCAGTGCATGGCGGCGCAGCTGGGCGGAGCGGTGGAGGCCGGCCATCACCGCGAGTTCGGCCGCGCCGAGGTGACGGTGCAGAAGTCCGTCCCCCTGTTCGACGGCGTGTGGCGCCCCGGCGAGCGCCACACCGTGTGGATGAGCCACGGCGATCGCGTGACCCGCCTGCCTGAGGGCTTCGAGGTGGTCGCCACCTCCGAGAACGCCCCCTTCGCCGCCATCGCCGACGTGTCGCGCAATTATTATGGCGTGCAGTTCCATCCCGAGGTGGTCCACACGCCGGACGGCGCGCGCCTGCTCTCCAATTTCGTGCGCAAGGTGGCGGGCCTCGAAGGCACCTGGACCATGGGCGCCTTCCGCGAGCGCGCCATCGCCCGCATTCGCGAGCAAGTGGGCACCGGCCGGGTCATCTGCGGCCTCTCCGGTGGGGTGGACAGCTCCGTCGCGGCGGTGCTCATCCACGAGGCCATCGGCGACCAGCTGACCTGCGTGTTCGTGGACCACGGCCTGATGCGCCAGGCTGAGGCCGACGAGGTGGTCTCGCTGTTCCGCGGCCACTACAACATCCCGCTGGTGCACGTGGACGCCTCCGAGCTGTTCCTCAAGGAACTGGAGGGCGTCGAGGACCCCGAGGCCAAGCGCAAGACCATCGGCCGGCTCTTCATCGACGTGTTCGATGCCGAGGCGAAGAAGGTGGGCGGCGCCGATTTCCTCGCCCAGGGCACGCTCTATCCCGACGTGATCGAGAGCGTCTCCTTCGCCGGCGGCCCCTCGGTGACCATCAAGAGCCACCACAATGTGGGCGGGCTTCCCGAGCGCATGAATATGAAACTGGTGGAGCCCCTGCGTGACCTGTTCAAGGACGAGGTGCGCGCGCTCGGCCGGGAACTCGGCCTGCCCGAGAGCTTCGTGGGCCGCCACCCCTTCCCCGGCCCCGGCCTCGCCATCCGCTGCCCGGGCGCCATCACCCGCGAGAAGCTGGACATCCTGCGCAAGGCCGACGCCATCTATCTGGAAGAGATCCGCTATGCCGGGCTCTACGACGTGATCTGGCAGGCCTTCGCCGTGCTGCTGCCGGTGCGCACGGTGGGCGTGATGGGCGACGGCCGCACCTACGACCACGTCCTCGCCCTGCGCGCGGTGACCTCCGTGGACGGTATGACGGCGGATTTCTACCCCTTCGACATGACCT
>JAEWBL010000653.1 GCA_023391175.1 Pseudomonadota bacterium | reverse complement strand
GGGCGTGCCCGAGGAGGCGGTGGCCGCCCTCCCCGGGAGCGATCATCCCGCCTTCGATGCGGCTGACCGCGCGGTGATCGACTACGCCCGGCTCGTCACCCAGCGCGCCTGGGGCATCCGCGACCACGTGTTCGATGACCTCCGGCAGCATTTCACCGAGGCGCAGATCGTGGAGCTGACGCTGCGCGCGGCACTGGCCGGCTTCTTCAACCGCTTCAACGACGCATTGCAGATCGACGACGGAGCCGCTGAGGCGTTGCTCCACCTTCATCCCGAACCCGACACAGCAGCAGGAGAACAGCCGTGACGCGCAGTCTGCCCCTCACTCGCCGGCACGTGGTCGCCGGTCTCGCCTCGCTTCCGGCGGCCGCCCTGCTGGGACGGCCGGCGGCGGCTCAGGCGGCGGAGATCCCCATTGGCATGGTGCTGCCCTTCTCCGGCGCCACCGGCCCCTATGGCCCCGACATGAAGAAGGCCGCCGAGATGGCGGTGAAATGGGTGAACGATGCCGGTGGCATCCTCGGTGGCCGTCCGCTGAAGCTGTTCATTGAGGATTCGGAGACCAACCCCACGGTCGGCGTCACCGCCACCAAGAAGCTGCTGGAAGTGAACAAGGTGGAACTGGTGGGCGGCTTCTGGGGCAGCCCCATCGCGCTGGCGGCCAAGCCCATCATCCTAGCCGCCGACAAGGTGCAGATGGTCTCGTGCTCGGCCAATGCGGTGACCGAGGGCGACACCAAGGGCATGGTTTTCCGCTTCCAGGCGAAGAGCACGTCCTGGGGCCCGGCTGGCGCCAAGGTGATGAAGACCATCGGCGCCAAGACGGCGGTGGTGCTGGCCCAGCAAAACCCCTTCGTGGTGGCCATGATCGAGCCCTTCAAGGCGGAGTTCGCCAAGCTCGGCGGCAAGGTGCTCGACGTGGTGATGTACAACCCGGACCAGCCCTCCTACCGCTCGGAAGTGGAGAAGGCGTTCGGCGGCGATCCGGACGCGGTGTTCTGCCTGTCGCTGCTGACGGACTTCGTCTCCATCGCCAAGGAAGTCTATCGCGGCGGGTTCAAGTCCAAGATCGTCGCCCTGTCCATCGGCGCCGATGCGGAGGGCAAGTTCCTTCAGGCGGTCGGCCCGGAGGTGGCGAACGGCATCTACCACCTTCAGCCCGCGCCGCCGCTGGACGCGCCCTCCTACAAGAGGTTCGTCAAGGAGATGGGCGCGGCGCCCGGCACCGTGTTCCTGTTCGCCGGCAATGCCCACGACCAGATGTGCGTGACGGCCCTTGCCATGGAGCACGCCAAGTCCTCCGACGCGAAGGTGTGGGCGAAATCCGTGTTCGAGGTCTGCAACCCGCCGGGCGAGGAGGTGGACGACGTGGTGAAGGGCCTCGAGCTCATCCGGGCCGGCAAGAAGATCAAGTTCGTCGGCGCAGGCGCCACCTGCGATTTCGACGCCCGGGGCGACCAGATCAACCGCTCCTTCCTGGTGCAGGAGATCAAGGGCGGAAAGAACGTCTCCCTCGGCGTGATTACCTGACGCCCGTTCCAAGCCGGCCATTCCCGGCAGGTGCCTGGGAATGGCCATCGCGTCCAGCCATCGATGTCTCATCATCAGCATGCGCGGGGTATCCGGCGCGTGAACCGGAAAGCCTTGCCCAGGATCGGGACAGGGAGGATCTACCATGCCAAAACCCATGCATCTGTGCGGCTTCCTGATTGCCGGCCCGGTGGTGCACAGCCACGCCATCTGGCGCAATCCGGCGCATGAGACGCCGTTCCTCAGCCTCGACCACTACGTGCGCATCGCCCGTCTGCTGGAGCAGGGCTGCTTCGACTTCCTGTTCTTCGCCGACCGCCTCGCCATCGCGGATCGCTACGGCGACAGCCATGCCGCCGGCCTCGCGCGGGGCGATCAGGACGCGACCCGCATGGACCCCATGCCGATCCTTGGCGCCATGGCGGCGGTGACGCGCCACATTGGCCTCGGCGCCACGCGCTCCACCACCTACGACGCGCCCTACAACATCGCCCGCGAGTTCGCGACGCTGGACCACATCTCCGGCGGACGGGCGGCGTGGAATGTCGTCACCTCCATGAACGACGGCGAGGCGCTGAACTTCGGCACCGTGCCGCATCTCGGGCACGACGAGCGTTACGATCGCGCCGACGAGTTCATGGAACTCGCCTTCCGTCTCTGGGACAGCTGGGACGAAGACGCCCTCGTCCTCGACCGGGCGGCGGGCATCTATGCCGATCCCGCCAAGGTGCATTATGTGAACCACCGCGGGCCGTGGTTCCAGTCGCGCGGGCCTCTCAACATCCCGCGCAGCCCGCAGGGGCGGCCGGTGATCGTGCAGGCTGGGTCATCGGGACGCGGCAAGGCGTTCGCGGCGCGCTGGTCTGACGTCATCTTCGCGCTTCAGCCCAATCTGGAGCGGATGCGCGCCTTCAAGGCCGACGTCGCGGGCGCGCTCGAAGCGGCGGGCCGTCCGCCGGGTGCGAGCAAGGTGCTGATGGCCATCATGCCCTTCATCGGCGCGACGCGCGCCGAGGCGGAGGCGAAGGAGGCGCTGCACGATTCCCTCGCCGATCCGGTCGCCGGCCTGTCCACGCTGGCGGCGCACGCCAACACAGACTTCTCCAGCCTGCCCATGGATGCCACGGTGAAGGAGATCGCCGCCTCCGGCAGCCAGGGCAATCTCGCTGCGCTCCGCAGCATCACCCCCGACGGCGGCATGACCATCGCCGAGGCGGGCGGTGTCTATGCGCGCGGCGTCATGTGCCCCCGCGCCGTAGGGACGGCCGAGGAGGTGGCAGACCAGCTCATCGCCATCATCGACAGCGGCGCGGCGGACGGTTTCGTCGTCTCTCCGGCCTTCCTGCCCGATACGTTCGAGGATTTCGTGGGCCAGGTCGTGCCGCTGCTGCAGGCGCGCGGATACCTGCGGCGCGGGTATGCTGGCGGCCAACTGCGCGACCTCCTCACCGAGGGGGCGGCCTGATGCGTGCCTCAGCTCCTATCGACAAGGCTCCCGTGGACGCGGCGGATTTCAAGGCCGCCATGCGCGCGCTGGCCGCAAGCGTCACGGTCATCACTTCGTGCCGCGGCGACCAGCTCAACGGCATGACGGCGACGGCGGTGTGC
>JAEWBL010000611.1 GCA_023391175.1 Pseudomonadota bacterium | reverse complement strand
CCCCTCGTCCGACCCCCGGCGACATGGCCGGCTGGCTGGCGGCCGGTCCGCTCCGGGGGCTTTCGCTCCGGCAGGTCGAAATCAATGCGCAGGTGGTGCGCCTGCCCTCGGGCATGGAAACCGAGCTCGGCGGCCAGGCCATCTATCTGATGCGCGTCTTTCGCATCGATGGCGATCAATTGGTCCCGAAGCCGCTCGAGAACACACCGGACGTCGCGCGACTGTCGGCGGATGCGGCGCTCAAGGCTAGGCTCGTGGACTATGTCCGCGGCCACTTCGCCGAGATCGATCGCGGCGTCTACCAGCTGCCGGATGCCTTCCTGGCCGAGAAGGCGCTCTCCTTCTCCACCTTCGGTAGTGCGCGCACGGCCAACCACCCCTTCGCCGCGCTTTTCACGCCGGCGGATTTCGCCGATCTGCCCTACGAATCGCTCGGCTATGTCGCATCACCCGCCGGACTGATCGCGCGCCTCGACGACAACACCTGCACCGGCTGCCATCAGGGCGCTGCGACCGCCGGCTTCCATCTCATCGGGTATGACGAGCCGGGCACGTCGCCGTTGAACGTGGTCAAGATTCCCCTTTCCCCCCATCTTCATGCCGACGACGCGCGACGCCGGGCCTATCTGGCCGCGCTGGCGGCGGGCCACGCGCCGGATCCCTTCCGTCCGCTGTCCATCGCACCGGCCGCCGACTGGTCGCGGCCTGCGCGGGCCGTCCCGGGAACCGCGGCAGCGACCATGGCCTGCCTGGCCCCGCAGGACGAAGCTGCGTTTCACGCCAGCTGGCGCTGCGGCGAGGGCCTCTCCTGCGAAGTCATCGCGCACAATCCGCGCCTGCCCCTCGGCACCGGGCAATGTATGCCAAAGCGGTCCAGCGGCCTCGTATCCGGCATGGCCTGCCTGTCAGGCGCGCTGGTGCCGGGCGCCGCGCCCTATCTCGATCGCTTCCGGATCGTGCGGCAGATCAACAGTTCGGCCACTTCCGCCTCTCCGTCCTCCTATACCTGCCGGCCGGCTAAGCTCGGGGTGCCCGGCGGCTCGGCGTACCGACAATGCACGGCGGAGGAGCGTGCCTTCACGAGCCGTGGGAACGCCGGCCCGATGCGGGAAATCTGCGCCTTCGTCGGCGGCAAGGCCTTCGACCTGTGCGTCGCGACCGACAATTTCGCGAAATGCCTCGGCGCCAGTGTCGCCCGCGGCAATCGTCCCGCCTGTGGCGACGGACGATTCTGCCGGGAGGATTTCATGTGTCAGGCGCTGCCGCCCGATCTGCCCGGCGCGGCCCGCGTGGCGCAGGAAAACGGTTTCTGCTCGCCGACCTATTTCGTGTTCCAGATGAGGATCGACGGGCACCCCGACCCGGAGCGCGGCGTCCCGTGAGGGTGCAGTGCAGCAAAGGCGGTTTCCGCCCACCCCCAGCGGCGCATTGCCGCAGCTCCGCAAATTTGTAGAAGTCTTTCGCCAGGGCTAAAGGGGTAGCCTCGCACTACCTCTCACAATGCATTGATTTTCGACGGGAAAAGCGCGTTTGATCCTCCTCCGTCGCACTGGCCTCAAATCGTTGCACGGAGGCTGGAGCATTGCCAAATCGGGAGGCGGCTTGGGGCTCGGCAAGCACTTCCGATTTATTCTGCACCGCAGCATTGCCCAAAACTTGAGCGCACCGATTGACTTCAATCAATTGTCAAACACAAATGATGTTGGGAGAGGCAAACTGCTCCAATCCTCCTTCGCTCATCGACCAATCAACTCTCCATCAAATGATAGATCGCAACATGCATTGAGCATTCTGCGAAAACAGCTCCAGATCATCTTTCTGAATTGGAATGTTTCAGGCATATGACGCCCAAGTATACGCCCGATGGCTTGGCTTTTACTCGCTTGTCGATTCTGTCCGAGGGTGCTATGTTGGCTGCACAATTTCACTTTTCCTTGCGGTATTTTTCTGCCGACTGAGGGACGAATGTCGCTTTCCACGGACAACATGCGGGTTGAACGGGCGAGCGAAGTGCATCGGTCCGGGGTGCTCCCCACGCTCGACTACGCGTCGATGCCGCCGCTCTTCGTCATATCCGACATCGCGCTCATTCTGGGACTGAGCGTCCTCGTGGACTTCCTGTTCTCGGCGCAGGCGGGCGCCGGCTTCGAGGTCACGCAGCCTCTCGGCATCGGCATCCTCGCCGCGGTGGCCTTCGTGCTCACCAACATCTCGCGCGGCCTCTACAAGCCGTGGCGCATGGTGCGTGTCGTCGAGGAGGTCCGCGCCACGATGGCCAATTGGACCTTTGCGATCCTGGTCGTCGCGACGGTGATCTTCTGCCTCAAGGTCGCGGGGAGCACCTCGCGCATTTCCACCGGATCCTTCGCCGTTCTCGGCTTCATCGCCCTGCCGTCCGCGCGCTGGGCGATGGGCGCGTGGCTGCGGCACGCCATCGCGCGCGGCGCCGTGAAGGGCCGCGCGACGATCCTGGTGGGCGATGCGGGCGAGCTCTCGAAAGTCGTGCCGGCCCATATGCTGGTGCGCCTCGGCCTCAACGAGGTACGGCGCTTCAGCCTCGCCGGTCCCGACGGCTCGGCCGGCGGGGAAATGCTGTCCGCCGCAGACAAGGAGTCGCTGAAAGCCGCGCTCCAGTTCGCGCGGCAGCATCGGGTCGAGGAAATCGTCCTCGCCATGCAATGGAGCGACATCGAGCGGCTCGATGCCGTGCGCGCCAGGCTTCGGTCTGTGCCGCTGCCGGTGAAGCTGCTGCCGGACGAGGTGGTCAACGAACTTCTCGATGCGCCCCGTGTGGATTTCGGCTCGTCCATCGCCATCGAGGTGCAGCGCGCCCCGCTGTCACGCTTCGAGCTGGCACAGAAGCGGCTTCTGGACATCGCCGTCGCAAGCTGCGCCGTCCTCCTGCTCCTGCCGCTGTTCGCCATCATTGCCACGGCCATCAAGCTCGACAGCCGCGGTCCGGTGATCTTCCGCCAGCGCCGCAATGGCTTCGGCGGTCGCGAGTTCACCATCTACAAGTTCCGCTCCATGACGGTGATGGAGGACGGCACGAAGGTGGTGCAGGCCCAGCGCAACGACAAGCGGGTGACCCGCGTCGGCCGCTTCCTGCGCGCATCGAGCCTCGACGAGCTGCCGCAGGTGCTGAACGTCCTGTTCGGCCAGATGTCCATCGTCGGGCCGCGGCCCCATGCCATTGCCCATGACGATGAATATTCGAAGCTGATCTCCGGCTATGCATTCCGCCATCACGTCAAGCCGGGCATCACCGGCTGGGCGCAGGTGATGGGCTTCCGCGGCGAGACGGCGGAGCTTGAGCAGATGGAACGCCGCATCGAGATGGACCTCTGGTACATCAACAATTGGTCGGTGTGGATCGACATCAAGATCATCATGAAGACCTTCATCGAGGTCCTCCGGAAGGAAGCCTACTGAGGTCATCGGCCTGCGGCCGGCGTCCGGGATGATCCCGGCCGCAGGAGTTCCCTTCCCGCCGGGACGGGGCAGGTCGGAGGGCCGAAGAGATTGAGCGGCACGCTCCCGCCCCTGTCTCGCCCCGCTGAATTCCTGCCCCTGCGCTTCGCGCAACTGTGACCCTCCAGACCGGATCGTCGCCCCGAGGTCGAACGATCGGGCCGACAAGGTCAGAGCCTCTCATCCTATGGCTCTGCGATTAACCCTACTGCTTGATCCGAGCCGCGACGCTCTGATTTTCATCGCCGACCCACCGGCCCTTTGGGTAAATAAAAGACGAAATTCGCGTCGACGACTGCTGGGGGGCAGGCAAGGTGATCGCAGAATCCGTCCTGGCCCTTTGGGGCATGCTGTGCTGCTCGGTGGCCTATTTCTTCGTCATGGCGCGCGCGACCTGATTGACCAGCGCCGGCCGCTGCCGGCCCTCGGACAGGTTCGCTGCGCGTGCGCGCGGTAGCCCTGGCCTCCGGGCCGATGGCCCGCCTCGCCTCCTGCCTGCGCGGCAGCGTTGATGCCGCGGAAGCGCTGATCTAAGAAGGCGCGCGTATCCGGCGAAGCTTCCGTTGTCCGGCGCGATCTGTCCCGGGGACCGCTCTTGACCTTCACCAATGCCCCCATCTTCGTCACCGGCGCGGCCGGCTTCATCGGCGCCGCCGTCGCCGAGCGGCTGCTGGAGATGGGGCATGCCGTCGTCGGGATCGACGATCTCAACGCCTATTATGACGTGCGCCTCAAGGAAGCCCGCCTCGCCCGGCTCGTCGGTCATCCCGGCTTCAGCTTCGAGCGCCTGACGCTCGCCGACCGCGCCGCTACCGCCGATCTCTTCGCCCGCCACCAGCCGAGCCATGTGGTCCACCTCGCCGCGCAGGCCGGCGTGCGCTACTCCATCGAGCATCCCGAGACCTACATCGACTCGAACCTGGTCGGCTTCGGCAACGTGCTGGAAGGCTGCCGCCA
This sequence comes from Pseudomonadota bacterium, assembly GCA_023391175.1. GTDB lineage: Bacteria > Pseudomonadota > Alphaproteobacteria > Rhizobiales > Xanthobacteraceae > Xanthobacter. Next base: position 2,528 of record JAEWBL010000611.1, on the reverse strand, counting down.
TAACGGCGTCGCGCACCTCGTCTATGCCTCCTCCAGCTCGGTCTACGGCGCCAACACTGACCTGCCCTTCCGTGTCGATCAGACGGTGGACCACCCCATCAGCCTCTACGCCGCCACCAAGAAGGCGAACGAGCTGATGGCCCACGCCTATTCCCATCTCTACCGGCTGCCGGTGAGCGGACTGCGCTTTTTCACCGTCTACGGCCCGTGGGGACGGCCGGACATGGCCGTGTTCCTCTTCACGGACGCCATCTGGCACGGCCGGCCGATCAAGGTGTTCAACAACGGCGACATGAAGCGGGATTTCACCTTCATCGACGATGTGGTGGACGCCGTGGTCGCCCTGCTGCCGAAGCCGGCGACGCCGGACCCCGCCTGGACCGGGGCGGACCCGGACCCCGCCACCTCGAACGCGCCCTATCGCATCTACAATGTGGGCAACCACAGCCCCGAGCCCCTGATGACGCTCATCGGCGACATCGAGGCGGCGCTGGGGCGCAAGGCGGAGCTGGATTTCCAGCCCATGCAGCCGGGTGACGTTCCGGCCACCTTCGCCGACGTCACCAGCCTCTCGCAGGCCGTGGACTTCGCCCCGCGCACCCCCCTGAAGGAGGGCGTCGCCCGCTTCGCCACCTGGTATCGCGACGTCTGGCTCGGCCAGATCGCGAAGGGCTGAGGCGCATCAGCTGCGCGAATTGTCCTCGACCATCCGCGCCACAGCATCGCCTGCGGCGGCCAGCGTTTCGGCTTCGCGCGCGCGCACCACGAGATTGGTCTTGTAGCGCCCGTCCACTTCGTCGCGGAACGGGTAGGAGCCGATGATGGCGTCGGGATAGGTCTCGGCGATCTTGCGCAGCGGGGCGGCAATGTCGCCCTCCTTCGCCTCGGCGAGGATGGTGCGCGAAAGCATGGGCCGGCCCTTGCGCAGGTCGGGCAGCACCGCCTCCAGCATCGACTGCATGATGCGCGGCACGCCCGCCATCACGATGACGTTCTCGATGCGAAAGCCCGGCGCCTTGGACACCTCGTTCACGACGAGGCTCGCCCCGGCGGGAATGCGCGCCATGCGCAGGCGCGCCTCGTTAAGATCCTTCTCGGCGATGTATTCCAGCAGCATCGCGCGGGCGCGCGGGTCCACGTCGATGGAGACCCCGAAGGCCCTGGCGATGGCATCGGCCGTGATGTCGTCATGGGTCGGGCCGATGCCGCCGGTGGTGAAGACATAGTCGAAGCGGGCGCGCAGGGCGTTGACCGCTGCCACGATATCCTCCTCGACGTCCGCCACCACCCGCACCTCGCGCAGGTCGATGCCCACGTCGGTGAGCCGTTCGGCGATGTGGCCGATGTTCTTGTCCTTGGTCCGGCCGGAGAGAACCTCGTCGCCAATCACGATCAGCGCAGCCGTGACCGATCGCGCGTCGCCTGCCTCACCCATGTCTCAGATCCCTGCCCTTGGCGGCGTCATCCAGTGTCTACATGCCTAAAATCAAGGCACATTTAAAGCGTGAGCGGCGCCTTCGCTCCGCTTTCCCGTTTAGCACTTCTTTGGCACGATGTTTGTTAAGTTCATGGGGAGCTTCCCCGGGGCGTGGAGTGTCGATCCCAATGCCGCATGCGTTCGATGAAATGTCCAGTACCGACGGCGCGGTAAGGCCGGCCTACGAGACCCTCCAGCGCTGGCTCGCCGAAGTGCCGCAGGACGTGCTGGACCACCGGCGCAAGGAAGCCGAGTTCATCTTCCGGCGAATCGGCATCACCTTCGCGGTCTATGGCGAGCAGAACGCGCAGGAACGCCTGATCCCCTTCGACATCGTGCCCCGCATCATCACCAAGGACGAATGGGGCCGGCTGTCCCGCGGCCTGGAACAGCGCGTCAAGGCGCTGAACATGTACATCAAGGATGTCTATGGGAAGCGCGAGGTGCTGAAAGCCGGCGTGGTGCCGGAAAACCTCGTCTACCAGAACCCCGCCTTCCGCCCGGAGATGAACGGGCAGCGCGTGCCGCACGACCTCTATGTCCACATCGCCGGCATCGATATCGTGCGCACCGATCCCGATACCTTCTATGTGCTCGAGGACAACGCGCGCACCCCCTCCGGCGTCTCCTACATGCTGGAGAACCGGGAGATCATGCTGCGCCTGTTCCCCGAGCTGTTCTCCATGCACCGCGTCTCGCCGGTGGAGAATTACGCCGACGATCTGCTCGCCACCCTGCGTTCGCTCTCGCCCCACGGCGGTCACGAGCCGAACGTGGTGATCCTCACCCCCGGCATCCACAATTCGGCCTATTACGAGCACTCCTTCCTCGCCGACAAGCTGGGCGTCGACCTCGTGGAGGGCCGCGACCTGTTCGTGAAGGATGCGGTGGTCTACATGCGCACCACCGAGGGTCCGAAGCGGGTGGACGTGATCTACCGCCGCCTCGACGACGATTTCCTCGATCCCCTCGCCTTCCGCCGCGACAGCGTGCTCGGCGTGCCGGGGCTGATGAGCGCCTATCAGGCCGGAAACGTCACCCTGACCAACGC
>JAEWBL010000586.1 GCA_023391175.1 Pseudomonadota bacterium | reverse complement strand
GCCCTCGTCCTTCCACAAGCCGATGAAGGTCGGGATCATCTCGGGCGGGTGCTGGCCGTCGCCGTCCATGAACATCACGGCGTCGCCGCGGGCATGGTCGTGGCCGGCCATGAGCGCAGCTTCCTTGCCATAGTTGCGGCTAAGCGCCACCACCTGAACGTCCGTCCGTTCATGCGGGAGGGACGCCGCCACGGCGGCTGAACCGTCGCGGCTGCCATCGTCCACATAGACGATTTCCACCCGCATCCCGCGTCGCTCCGCCTCCGCCGAGGCAATGGCCGTCACGCGATCGTGGAAATCGGGCAGGCCGGCGGCTTCGTTGTATAGCGGTATTACGATGCTTAGGTCAGGTGTCATGATACTACCGTCGATCCCGCGCCGGGGATGGAGACCGCATCTAGCCGGGGCTGGCGGGAATTGCGCAAAAATTTTTCGAGGACGATGGAACCGATCGGCGGAACCCGCGTTCTCCAGTCAGCGCGATCATCCCCCCCAAGTGATCGTGCCATTGGCGCGGCCGCCTTCCCCCAGGGCGGCCGCGTCGTCATTTCTAAGGGGTGTTCCGGCATCTGGTCGATTCTCGCCGCCTTCGCGCGGCCCCGGAGACCGGAGCCATTTGCTCCACATCAAGACCCGAGACTTTGGGCGAGTTTAGGGTAAGGTCGCGTCGTTCAAACGGCCGAACGGGGGCCTTCCCACATGATTCGCGACATTCTGGTCAATCTCGCCCAAGGGGTCGAGACGGACGTCGCCTGCGACTATGCGGCGAGCCTTGCCGCCAGCTTCGGTGCCCATCTCACGGGCCTGTCGGTGGCTTATGAGATCGACGTGCCGCCCTTCTACATGGGCGCCCTGCCCACCGACTTCATCGATGCCCAGGTGCTGGAGAACCAGGCCGCCGCCGAAAAGGCCGCCGCGCGCTTCTCCGCCTCTGCTGCGGCCGCTGGGCTGTCGCACGAGGTGCGCAGCCTCTCCGCCTCGCTCGGCGTCGCGGCCAACAGCTTCGCCGAACTGGCGCGGCTCTATGACCTCACGGTCGTCGCCCAGCCCGATCCCGACCGGCCGGGCCCGGAAGAGGTGATCTCGGAGACGGTGCTGATGGAGTCCGGCCGCGCCGTGCTCATCGTGCCCTACGTGCAGACCAAGCCGTTCACCGCCGAGCGCGCGGTGGTGGCCTGGGACGGCAGCCGTCCGGCCGCGCGCGCTTTGGCGGAGGCCCTGCCTCTGCTGCATCGCACCAAGGTGGTGGAGATCTTCCGGGTGGTCACCCACCCCGATGACGAAGACACGGCCGGCGCCGAGGTGGCCCGCCATCTGTCGCGCCACGGCCTGTCCGCCACCGTGCGCAAGCTTCCGGTGGGCTCGGGAGAGTCAGTGGCCTCGGCCATCCTCAATGAGGTGTCCGACCAGGGCGCCGACCTCGTGGTGATGGGCGGCTACAACCATTCCCGCCTGCGCGAGATGATCGTCGGCGGCGTCACGCGCGAAATCCTGAACACCATGACGGTGCCGGTGCTGATGGCCCATTGAGGGCGGCACGTCCCACGCGGCCCTGAAACAAAAATGCCCCGGCCGAGCCGGGGCATTTTCATTTCCAGCGGTGCGGGAGGCCTCAGTCCTCGTCGTCCTCGGCCTCGTTCTTCTTCGAGCCGCCGAGCTTGGCGAACACGGTCTCGAGGTCGAGGCTCTCGCGCCCCTTGCGCGGCTCCTCCTCGGGCTCCTCGTGGCCGGTGGTCACATCGGCGGGCAGCAGGGTGGCGCCACGGTCCTCATGGCCGGCGGTGGCCGGACGGTCCTTGGCGGCGCGCTGGACTTCCAGGTCGAGGTCGATCTGGCTGCACAGGCCGAGCGTCACCGGGTCCATGGGGGAGAGCTGGGGCGAGTTCCAGTGGGTCCGGTCGCGGATGGACTGGATCGTCGCCTTGGTGGTGCCCACCAGGCGGATGATCTGCGCGTCCTTCAGCTCGGCATGGTTGCGCAGCAGCCACAGGATGGCGTTGGGCCGGTCATGGCGGCGCGACACCGGGGTGTAGCGCGGGCCCCGCCGCTTCTTCTGCTCGGGCAGGCGCACCTTGGGGTCGAGCAGACGGAGGCGGCGGTTGGGGTCCTTCTCGGCGAGGGTGATCTCGTCGCGGGAGAGCTGACCGGTGGAGATGGGGTCGAGCCCCTTGATGCCCTGCGCCACCTCGCCGTCGGCGATGCCCTTCACCTCAAGGGGGTGCAGCTTGCAGAAGTCGCCGATCTGCTCGAAGGAGAGCGCCGTATTGTCCACGAGCCAGACGGCGGTGGCCTTGGGCATCAAAGGTACGTTCGACATGACGGCCTCTTCGGCTTGTTGGTCTATCGGGCCCGTCGGGTGGGACGCGCCGGTCATGAGAAGAATGTGGCGGGCATATGCGTCTTCGCCTGGCCACCCCACCTTTCGGGGCGGACCGCGGAATGCATCGCATGTGTCCGGGATGCCGCCAACATAAGCGGGCGGGGCACAAGTTGCAATTCCCACGGCGCTGTCGGCCCCGAAATCGCCCCAGAAGCTTGACACCGGCCCAAGGAGGCCGCCAATTCGCGCCATGTCCGACACCCCGATCGTGCCCGACCGTGCCGTCGCGCCCGCCGCAAGGCCGGCGCTGAAAGTCCTCCTCGCGGCGCCGCGCGGCTTCTGCGCCGGCGTCGTGCGCGCCATCGACGCCGTGGAGCAGGCGCTCAAGCTCTACGGCGCGCCCGTCTACGTGCGGCACGAGATCGTGCACAACAAGTATGTGGTGGAAGACCTGAAGCGGAAGGGCGCCATTTTCGTCGAGGAGCTGGACGAGGTGCCGGATACCACCGCGCCGGTCATCTTCTCCGCCCATGGCGTGCCCAAGTCGGTGCCCGAGGCGGCCGCCGGCCGCAACCTCTTCGCCATCGATGCCACCTGCCCGCTGGTCACCAAGGTGCATCGCGAGGCGCAGGTTCATTTCAAGCGCGGCCGCCACATCCTCCTCATCGGTCACAAGGGCCATCCCGAGGTGGTGGGCACCATAGGCCAATTGCCGGACGGCGCCTTCACCCTGATCGAGACGGCCGAGGAGGCCGAGCGGGTGACGCCGCCGGACCCAGACAATCTCGCCTATGTGACGCAGACCACCCTGGCGCTGGACGACACGGCGGAGATGGTCGCCATTCTGCGCCGGCGCTTCCCCAAGCTCTCCGAGCCACACAAGGAAGACATCTGCTACGCCACCACCAACCGGCAGGAGGCCGTGAAGGTCATCGCGCCGAAGGTGGACGCGGTCATCGTGGTGGGCGCGCCCAATTCGTCCAATTCCCAGCGCCTGCGCGAGGCAGCGGAACGGGCCGGGTGCCCGCGCGCGGCTCTGGTGCAGCGGGCAGCGGACATCGACTGGTCGGTGTTCTCAGGTCTTTCCAGCCTCGGCGTCACCGCTGGAGCCTCGGCCCCGGAAGTGCTGGTGGAGGAGATCATCGACGCCTTCGCCGCACGCTACGACGTGACCGTGGAGACCGTGACCTCCACGGAAGAGGACGTGTTTTTCCCCTTGCCGCGCGTGCTGCGGCCGGATGCGGCGGCGGAGTAGAGCGTGGCTGTCTATACGGATGTGGCGCCGGCCGAGCTGGAAGCGTTCCTGGCCAGCTACGACATCGGCACCCTCACTTCCTTCCACGGCATCGCCGAGGGTGTGGAGAATTCCAACTTCCTGGTCCAGACCACGACGGGAAGCTACATCCTCACCCTCTACGAGAAGCGGGTGCGGCGCGAAGACCTGCCCTTCTTCGTCGGTCTCATGCAGCATCTGGCGGCGCGCGGGCTCTCCTGTCCCGAGCCGGTGGCGGCACGCTCCGGCGCCATCCTCGCGGAAATCGCGGGGCGGCCGGCGGCCATGGTCACCTTCCTGCCCGGCGTCTCGGTGCGACGGCCCACGGCCCACCACTGCGCGGAGCTTGGGCGCGGCCTTGCGCGCCTACATCTCGCCGGAGCGGACTTCTCGCTGAAGCGGACCAATGCGCTTTCCGTCGCCGGCTGGCGGCCGCTGTTCGAGGCGGCCGGCGCCGCGGCCGATACGGTGGCGCCGGGCCTGTCGGAGACCGTCGCGGCCGAGCTTGGCGTGCTGGAGGCGAACTGGCCGCAGGGTCTGTCCTCCGGCGTCATTCATGCCGATCTCTTCCCGGACAATGCCTTCTTCCTCGACGACCAGCTCTCGGGGATCATCGACTTCTATTTCGCCTGCACCGACTTTCTCGCCTACGACGTGGCCATCTGCCTGAACGCATGGTGCTTCGAGGCGGACGGCGCCTACAACGTCACCAAGGGGCGGGCCTTGCTGGCGGGCTACGAGGCCGTGCGACCCCTCTCCGAGGATGAGAAGGCGGCGCTCCCGCGCCTCGCGCGCGGTGCGGCGCTGCGCTTCCTGCTGACCCGCCTCGTGGACTGGCTGAACGTTCCGGAGGGGGCGCTGGTGCGGCCCAAGGACCCGCTTGAATATCTGAAGAAGCTGCGCTTCCACCAGGCGGTGGAGCGGGCGCAGGACTACGGTCTCGCCGCATGAAGGCCGTGGAGATCTTTACCGACGGGGCCTGCTCCGGCAATCCCGGCCCCGGCGGCTGGGGCGCGCTTTTGCGCTTCGGCGCCCACGAGAAACCACTCTGCGGCGGCGAGGGGCTGACCACCAACAACCGCGTGGAACTGATGGGCGCCATCTCGGCCCTTGAGGCGCTCAAGGAGCCGTGCGCGGTCGATCTGCACACCGACAGCGAATATCTGAAGAACGGCGTCACCAAGTGGATGCACGGCTGGAAGCGCAACGGCTGGCGCACCGCCGACAAGAAGCCGGTGAAGAACCAGGATTTGTGGGAGCGGCTCGACGAGGCGCTGAAGCGCCACGAGATTCGCTGGCACTGGGTGAAGGGCCACGCTGGCCACCCCGAGAACGAGCGCGCCGACGAGCTCGCCCGCGAGGGCATGGCCCCGTTCAAGCTGAAGGCCCGCCTCGGCGGGTGAGGGGCGGACGCTTTCGTGCTAGGCTTCGTGCGGGAGTTTCCTGATGTCGAACCGCGCGCGCGCCTTCCAGCCCATGAGCATCGCCGAATTCTTCGCCTATCGCGGCGAGGAGGGCGTGCGCTACGAACTGGTGGACGGGGCTCTCGTGCGGGCGATGACGGGCGCGAGCCAGCGGCACGACCTCGTGCTGGTCAACATCCTCGCGAGTCTCCATTCCAAGCTCCGCGGCTCGCCCTGCCGCGCGTCCACCGACGACCTCGCCATCGTCGTCCCCAACGGGAACGTGCGGCGGCCGGACGTGAGTGTCAGTTGCGGGAAGCTCGACGACCGTGCGCAGCAGCTTTCCGACCCCCGCATGGTCGTGGAAGTCCTCTCTCCCTCCACGCGCGGCATCGACCTCGTGCGCAAGCTCGAGGAATACAAATCTGTCCCCGGTCTCGCCTACATCCTGCTCGTGGAACCGGACGTGCCCCACGCCCTGCTCTGGCGGCGCGGAGCCGCAGGCTGGGAGCTTGAGGAGGTCCAGGGGCTCGACGGCGGCTTCGACCTGCCGGAGATCGCGGCGAGCCTCACCATGGCCGAACTTTACGACCGGCTCACCTTTCCCGCCGAGGGCGAGGCGGTGGCAGCGGGCTGAGGCTTTTCTTGCCGCGTCGCGGCTGCGGTGTAGGACTTTCCTTGCCACGCGCGGGCCATTAGGGTCCGGCCACCCTTTCGCCAGAGCGCCGGCCGCCCACACCCCATGTTCCGCAACATCCTCTCCGTCGGCGGCCTGACGCTGCTCTCGCGCCTCGCCGGCTTCATCCGCGACGTGGTGATGGCGGCGGTGCTCGGCGCCGGGCCGGTGGCCGACGCCTTCCTCATCGCCTTCCGCCTGCCGAACCATTTCCGCGCCATCTTCGCGGAAGGGGCGTTCAACGCCGCCTTCGTGCCCACCTACGCCCGGCTCCGGGAGCAGGACGGGGTGCCGGTGGCGCGCGGGTTCGCCGACGAAATCCTTACCGCCATGACGCTCGTTCACGCGGTGCTGCTGGCGCTGGCGCTGGGCTTCACGCCGCAATTCGTGTCGCTGCTGGCGCCCGGCCTCGCGGAGGACGGCCAACGCTTCGACCTCGCGGTCACGCTCACCCGCATTACCTTTCCCTATCTGGCGCTCATCTCCATCGCGACGCTGGTGACAGGCGCACTCAATGCCTCCGACCGCTTCGCCGTGGCTGCCGCCGCGCCCATCCTGCTCAATGTGTGCATGGTGAGCACCCTGCTCGGTGCAGCGCTGTTCCCCACGGCCGGCCATGCGGCGGCCTGGGGCGTGCTGATTTCGGGCGTGGCGCAGCTGTTCGTCGTCGGGATCGACGCCGAGCGGCACGGCATCGGGCTGCGCTTCGCGCGGCCGAAGCTCGATCCCGGCACGCGGCAGTTCCTCAAGGCGCTGGGGCCGGCCATCATCGGCTCGGCCGGGGTGCAGATCGCCCTCTTCGCCGACACCATCATCGCCACCTTCCTGCCGGTGGGTGCGCTCTCGGCGCTCTATTATGCGGACCGCATCAACCAACTGCCCATCGGCGTGGTCGGCATCGCGGTCGGTACCGTGCTGTTGCCGGAGATGTCCCGCCGCCTCGCCGCCAAGGACGATGCGGGTGCGGCCCACGCCCAGGCGCGGTCCATCGAGCTGGCGGCGCTGCTCGCCATTCCGTTCGTTGCCGCGGCCCTTCTCGTGCCGGACCTGACCATGCGGGCCCTGTTCGCCCGCGGCGCCTTCACGGTCGCGGATGCGGCGGATGCCGCGGCGACGCTCAGAGCCTATGGCGTCGGCCTCCTCGCCTTCGTGGTGGTGCGCGCCTTCATCGCCCCGTTCCACGCGCGGGGCGACACCAAGACGCCCATGATCGCCTCGCTCAGCGCGGTGGCGCTCAACGTGGCGCTCAAGTTCGCGCTCATGGGCAGCCTCGCCCAGGTGGGCCTCGCCTTCGCCACAGCAGTGGGCGGCTGGATCAATGTGGGCCTGCTCGTGCTGTTCGCCGTCCGCCGGGGTTATCCCGTGGGCGATGCGGCGCTCGGCGGGCACCTGGTGCGCCTCGCGGCGCTGTTGGTCGTGGTGGGTGCGGCGCTGGTGGGGGTCCAGGCGGCGGCATCGGCGGCGCTGCCTGCCGGCATGTGGGCGCGCGAGGAAGTCATGCTTGCGCTGGTGGTAACGGGGGGCGGCGCCGCCTATCTTGCGGGGCTGTGGCTGCTTCTCGGCCGCGGGTTCATCGCGGGTGTGATCGGCCGCCGGGCACCGCGCGCCGGCTGAGCCGCCGCATGGCGGGCCGGTATGAAAGTCCGCAGACGGGAAATCTGCCCTTTTGCATCGCACGCCCGCTGTGCTATCGATCCGACGATTTTCCGGTCTCGGCTCATCGGTTGCGGGAGGTGCCGAACCTTCTCCGAAATAATTATGCGCGGACACCCGTCCGTCCAGGAGCCGGATGCCCATGTCGCCTGCCCCGCGTCTTTCGGTCCCCAGCCATTTCACTTCTGCCGCTGCGGCCCTTCCCGTGCTGGCTCTCGCGCTGGCGCTTGCCGGCTGCGGCCAGCCTGCGGCGCAGCAGCAGGGTGCGCCTCCGCCGCCCCAGGTGACCGTGGCATCTCCCACGCCTGCGTCCGTCACCGATACCGACGAATATGTCGGCCGCTTCATCGCCATCGATGAAGTGAACCTGCGCGCCCGCGTTTCCGGCTATCTGGACAAGATCCATTTCACCGACGGCCAGCTGGTGAAGGAGGGCGACGTCCTCTTCACCATCGACCAGCGCCCGTTCAAGATCGCGGTGGATCAGGCCCAGGCGAACCTCGCCCAGGCC
>JAEWBL010000566.1 GCA_023391175.1 Pseudomonadota bacterium | reverse complement strand
GTGCGTGCCCTGCGCGGCGCAGAACGCGACCTGGAGGGCGCCCGGGAGCTGCTCGGCGATTCGGCCGGCGACCCGGAGATGCGCACCCTGGCCGAAGCGGAGGTGGAGCGGCTGGATGCGCGCATCGCCGAACTGACGACCGCCGTGCGCCTCGCGCTCCTGCCCAAGGACGCCATGGACGAGCGCGGCGTCATCCTGGAAGTGCGCGCAGGCACCGGCGGCGACGAGGCGGCCCTGTTCGCCGGCGATCTCTATCGGATGTACACGCGCTATGCCGCCGAAAAGGGCTGGAGCGTGGAGGTGCTCTCCGAGAGCGAGGGCACCATGGGCGGCTACAAGGAAATCGTCGCCGCCGTCCACGGCAAGGGCGCCTATGCCCGGCTGAAGTTCGAGAGCGGGGTGCACCGTGTCCAGCGGGTGCCGGCCACGGAGGCCGGCGGGCGCATTCATACCTCCGCTGCCACCGTCGCCGTCCTGCCCGAGGCGGAGGACGTGGATGTGGACATCAACGAATCCGACCTCCGGATCGACGTGTTCCGCGCCCAGGGCGCTGGCGGCCAGCACGTGAACAAGACCGAATCGGCGGTGCGCATCACCCACATCCCCACCAATACGGTGGTCGCGGTGCAGGACGAGCGCTCGCAGCACCGCAACAAGGCCCGCGCCATGGCGCTGCTGCGCTCCCGCCTGCTGGACGAGGAGCGCCAGCGGAAGGAGGCGGGCCGCGCTGCCGACCGCAAGGGGCAGGTCGGCTCCGGCGACCGGTCCGAGCGCATCCGCACCTACAATTTCCCGCAGGGGCGCGTGACGGACCATCGCATCAACCTCACCCTCTACAGGCTGGAAGAGGTGATCGCCGGCACCGCGCTCGACGACATCATCGAGCCGCTGCTCACCGAGCATCAGGCGGCCCTGCTCGCCGCCGCCGAGGAAGCCTGAGCCGTGCCCGGCCCCGGCGATGCCCCCGAGGCCGCTCTGACCATAGCCCAGTTGCGGCGGCAGATGGCCGCGCGCCTCGCCGCTCAAGGCATGGAGACGCCGGAGCTGGATGCACGGCTGCTGCTGGCCGACGCCCTAGGATGCGGGCCGGGCGAGTTGCTCGCACGGGCCGATGATCGTGCAACGCCGGACATTCGCGCCGCCGCCGACGCACGCCTCGCCCGGCGGCTCGCGGGAGAGCCCGTGGCCCGCATCCTCGGCCATAAGGAATTCTGGAGCCTCACCTTTCACCTTTCCCCGGACACGCTGGTACCGCGCCCGGATACGGAAACGGTGGTGGAGGCGGCCCTCGCCTTCTTTCCCGACCGTGCCGCGCCATTCCGTGCCCTCGACCTTGGCACAGGCACCGGCGCCATCCTCGCGGCCCTCCTCACGGAGCGGCCGGCCGCAACCGGCGTCGCCGTGGACCGCTCCGAGAATGCGGCCCGGACAGCCCGAGCCAACTTCGCAGCCAACGATCTTTCGGACCGCGCCTGCGTCGTCGTCGCGGACTGGGGCATGGCCCTCGCCGGCGGATTCGACCTCGTGGTCTCAAACCCGCCCTATATCGCCGAGGACGAGATGGAAGGGCTTGCCGTCGACGTCCGCCATCACGACCCCCGGCTGGCCTTGGTCGCGGGAGTCGATGGGCTCGCCGCCTATCGCGCCATCGCCGCCGACCTGACGCGCCTGCTGAAGCCCGGTGGCATTGTTGTTCTGGAACTCGGCGCGGGCCAGGAACCGGCCGTCGCCGCCCTCGTTCAAGCCGCAGGGCTCTGCGTGCTCGGCCCGGCCCGACCCGACCTCGGTGGCATTCCGCGCGCCCTCTGCGCGCAGCATCCCGGCACCCGGCACGGGGCGGCTGACGAAAAAAGGCTTGGAACCTCTGAGGGAAATCGCTAGTGTCAGTCGCAGGAATCGAACCGGAGCATTGGTCCAGAGGGCTGATGCGGGCTTCCGAAATCTCAAACGGATGTTTCGGGTGCTGGGAATGCGAGAGCGTGGAGCGCGCGATGGCGCCGCTCACGCGAGCGTCCCACGGTTGGATCGTTTCACGGTGCTGAGCATGCGCGGCCCACAGACGGTCGATGGCGGTCTTTGGTGACGTCTTGGGCGATGACGTCTCGGGTTGCGGCATCGCGTGTAGCGGCACCCGTGCTGGGGGGCACGGAACGGGGCTCAATGATCGGACTGATCCTGACTTCTTGACGACTTTCGCTTTGGTCCAGCGCGGATGCCGGCGCAGGCGGCTTCCGCGGATCTGATGGTCATGTCCTGCGCACAGAGCAGCGTGCCACGGGGCCTATTCCGCTGGGATGGCGTTCCGGAGGTTCGTTTCATGAGATGCGCGCCGCCGGAGCGGGAAGCCCGGCGGGATATGCGGATTGTACCGGCGCGATGCGGCCGGGCGCAGACGGCGGCGTGAACGCCGGGCGAGTAGAGATCGATCCATATGAGAAATGGTCAGCAGAAGCGCATGCGCGGCCGCAACAACAACCGGCGCAGCTCAAACCCTTTGACGCGGGTTTACGAGTCGAACGGCCCGGATGTGAAGGTGCGTGGGACAGCCCACCACATTGCGGAAAAGTACCAGCAGCTCGCCCGCGATGCCCAGGCCTCCGGCGACCCCGTGGCCGCTGAGAACTATTTCCAGCATGCGGAACATTACCTGCGCCTCATCGCCTCGCTGCAGGGTCAGTTCGCCCCGGTGAATGGATTCGGCCGCGATGAAGACGGCGACGACGAGGAGATGGACGACGTGTCCTCCCTCGACGCGCCGCAGCCGTATGGAAATCGCAACGACCAGCCTTACAGCCGCGACGAGCAGCCCTACCAGGGGCGCAGCAATCGCGATGACCGGGGTCCGCGCGAGGATCGCGGTCCTCGGGACGACCGGGGTCCGCGCGAAGACCGCGGCCAACGTGACGATCGCGGCTCCCGCGATGACCGGGGGCAGCGGGACGACCGGAGCCAGCGCGACAACCGCCAGGGCAACTTCCGCCGCAACCGGGATGACGACGAGGGCTACCAGCCGCGCGAGGCCCGCGACAACCGCGAGTTCCGCGAGAACCGTGACCCACGCGAGCAGCGCGAACCGAGGGAGCAGCGCGAACCCCGCGAAATGCGTGAGCCCCGCGAACAGCGGGAACAGCGCGAGCCCCGCGAGTTCCGTCGCCGCAATCGTGATGACAACGGCGATGGGTTCGTGCCCCGCGCGGCGCGTGCGCCCCGCAGCGACGACGACCAGCCGCGCCCGCATCGCGCCCCGCGCAGCGAGGAAGCCGAGCAGCCCCGTCCCCCCCGCGCGCCCCGCGTGGAGGAGCAGGATCTCGGTCTGCCGTCCTTCATCACCGGCGCGCCTGCCGTGGCCAAGGAGCGCCCGGAGCCCAAGGCCGAAATGAAGGCCGAGGCGAAGAGCGAGCCGAAGGCGGAGCCCCGCGAACCCAAAGCCGAAACGAAGGCTGAGGCCAAGGCGGAATCCAAGGCCGAAGCCAAGGTCGCTGCCGAGACGCCTCGCGAAGAGAGTGCAGAGGCCGCCGAGGGCGCAGAGGCCCCGCGCCCGCGTCGCCGCCGCTTCCGCACGCGGGCCGGCGAAGGGACCGAGGCCGCCGCCGAGGCGCCGGCGCCCGAGCAGCCCGTGCTGTTCAACGAATAAGTCCGGTTCTCCCGACCGAAACAAAAACCCCGCCGGTCGCCCGGCGGGGTTTTTCTTTGGCCGCCCGCTACGTGCCGGCTCAGCTTTCCTTGAAGCCGTAGTCAGGGATGCCCTGCTCGTTGCCGTAGTATTTGTAGGGCAGGAACTTGCCAGACATGGTGATCTGCACCCGGTCCCCCTTGGGGTTCGGCTCGCGCACCATCTCCATGTTGAAGTCGATGGCGGACATGATGCCGTCGCCGAACTCCTCCTCGATCAGCGCTTTCCAGGCCGGACCGTTGACCATCACCAGCTCGTAGAAGCGATAGATCAGCGGGTCCGTGGGGGGCATGGGCGTGCCGGCGCCGCGCATGGGCACTTCGTTCAGCATCCGCTCTTCCACCTCGGAAAGGCTGAACAGCTCGGCAGCTTTCTTCGCCAGCAGCTTCACCAGCTTCATCTGGCCCAGCAGCGCGCCAACAACGAGCACGGGCGACATGCCGCCGATCTCGTCGCAGATGTATTTCCAGGTCCAGCCCTTCTCGCGCTTGATGTCGAGGATCTTCTCGGTCAGTTGCTCGCGCTTCATCTTCTTATGGTCTCCGCTTGAGTTCGGTCGAAGAGACAAGCCCCGTCAGTCGCGTGCCTTGGCGATGGCGGGAAAGGGAATGGTGTTGGCCGGCGCCGGCTCGGGCTTCGCCTGGCGGCCGAGACGCACCACGGGCGGGTGGCGGCGGTCGTAGCCTGCCGGCATCTCCGCCTTGAAGGTGCGGCTGCGGGAGACGAGGAAGTCCACGAGATGGTTGCGCACCGCGTAGTAGTCTTCTTCCCGGTGGATGCTGTCGCGCGCCCGCTCCATGGGCAGCGGATTTTCCACCACCTCGGCGATCATCGCCTCCGGCCCGTTGGTCATCAGCACGATCTTGTCGGCGAGGTAGATGGCCTCATCCACGTCGTGGGTGATCATGACCACGGTCTGGCCGGTGGACTTGCAGATGCGCCGCACCTCGTCCTGCAGCGTGCCCCGAGTGAGCGCATCGAGGGCGGAGAAGGGCTCGTCCATGAGCAGGATCTTCGGCTCGATAGACAGAGCGCGCGCGATGCCGACGCGCTGGCGCATGCCGCCGGAGAGTTCCGCCGGGCGCTTCAGCTCGTTGCCTTTTAGGCCGACGAGATCGATGAAGCGGCGCGCCCGCGCCTCCACCTCGGTGCGCCCCGCCTTGCGCCAGCGGGAGGAGACCGCATAGCCCACATTGCCGATAACGCTCTTCCACGGCAGCAGCGCATGGCCCTGAAAGATCACTGCGCGGTCGAGGCTCGGGCCGGAGATGGCCTGCCCATCCACCACGACGACGCCGTCGGACGGCTCCTCGAGCCCGGCGAGGATGTTGAGCACGCTCGTCTTGCCGCAGCCGGAGTGGCCGATGATGCAGACGAACTCGCCCCGCGCCACGGGCAGCCAGAGATTCTCGAAGATGGTGGTGGAACCGCCACCCGCCGCCGGATAGCGCCGGGCAATGCCCTCGATGGAGATGAACTTCTGATCGTTCTCCATGACCCTCACTCCGGAAACGTCACGCGCTTCTGCAAGCGCGCGAGAATGAGGTCGAGGGCCATGCCGACGACGCCGATGAGCAGGATTCCGACGATCACATTGGCGATGGAGAGGTTGTTCCACTCGTTCCAGACGAAGTAGCCGATGCCGGTTCCGCCCACGAGCATCTCCGCCGCCACGATGACCAGCCAGGCGATGCCGATGGAGATGCGCATGCCGGTGAGGATGGTCGGCGCCGCCGCCGGCAGGATCACGGTGAAGGCACGGCGCCACGGCCCCACCTCCAGGGTCCGCGCCACATTCAGCCACTCCTTGCGCACCGCCCCGACACCGAACGCGGTGTTGATGAGCATGGGCCAGACCGAGCAGATGAAGATGACGAAGATGGCCGAGAGGGAGGAATCCTTGATGGTGTAGAGGGCGAGCGGCATCCAGGCGAGCGGCGAGATGGGTTTCAGCACCTGGATGAAGGGATCGAGCGCCCGGTAGGCCAGCGGCGACATGCCGATGAGAAAGCCGATGGGCACCGCCACCAGCACCGCCAGCCCATAGCCGATGGCCACCCGGCCGATGGAATAGAGAAGCTGGAGGCCGAGCCCCTTGTCGTTCGGGCCATTGTCGTAGAACGGCCGCTTCAGGTTGTCCCAAAGCTTGCCGGCAACATCGAGTGGCCCCGGCATGGCGGACTTGGCGCCTTCGGTCGCGATGCCCATCAGCTTGGCATATTCGGGATCGAGCGCCGGCCCCGAGCTTGCGCTCGGGGTAACGGCGATCTGCCACAGCGCGCAGAAGGCGACGAACAGCAGCACCGAAAGGAGGCCGGCGCGCGCGCCGAGGCTCTTCATCCGCTCAGCTCCGCTTGATCGCGAAGGAGCTGACGTATTCGGCGGGCTTGGCCGGGTCGAACACCTTCCCCATCACCGAGAACGACTTCATGGTGGTGGCGGGTGGGGTGAGGCCCATCTCCTTCATCACCTTGGCGGCGTCGGTGGCGAGGAAGACCTCGTTGGCCACCTTGGTGTAGTCCACATCGCCCTTGATCTGGCCCCAGCGCTTCATCTGGGTC
>JAEWBL010000499.1 GCA_023391175.1 Pseudomonadota bacterium | reverse complement strand
CTGCAGCGCATCGCCACAGTCGCCCTCGATATCGCCTATCCGTTTCATTCGGGACTCCTGGACGGGACCGAACAGGCCATCCGCGAGGATCTGAAAGCCCTCGCCCCGCGCGAGACCCGCGCTACCTTCGTCTCGACGGTGACGGGAACGGTCGTTGCCGGACCGAGCCTCGACGCCGAATACTGGTGGCACAACATCCGCCTGCCGGTGCGGTTTGCGGCGGCGGTCGAAGCCGCGGGGGCACTGGGCGGCACCCATTTCGTCGAGATTGGCGCGCGGCCCATCCTGGTTGGCCCGACGGGCGACAGCCTCCGCGAAGCTGGCGTCGCCGCCGAATGCCTTGGCAGCCTCTCCGAGCGGGACGACCAGACCGACGGCGATCCGGTGCGGGCGCTGGTTGCCCGCCTTGCGGCGCGCGGCCTCGAACCCGATGCGGAATGCGGCTTCGGCGCCCCTCTCCCGCCCCTCTCCTTGCCCAATTATGCCTGGGACCGGCAGCGCTTCGTGCTGCCCACCACCTCGGAGGCCATCGGCCTCTACGGGCGCCTCAATGATGCGCCCGCGCCCCATCCCCTGCTCGGCCTGAAGGTGAGCGAGGGCGTTCCGGAATGGCACGCCTGGGTGGACGCCGAGATCGTGCCCTATCTCGGTGACCATCGGGTGGACGGCGAGGCCGTGGTGCCCGGCGCGGCGCTGGCCGAGATGATGCTCTCGGTCGGCCGTGCGGAGCTTGGCGAAGGCCCGCTGGAGCTTTCCGATTTCGACATCCTGCGACCGCTCGCCCTCGCCGAGGGCAGCATGCGGGAGGTTTCCACGCGCTTCGAGGCGACCACCCGCACCTGCGAGATCTGGTCCCGCCACCGGCTCGCCGGCGGCGCCTTCGTGCTGCATGCCACCGGCCGGCTGTCGCTCGCCGTCGGCGAGGCCGCACGCCAACCGGGACCGGAGCGCTCCGACGCCTGGCAGGTGACCGAGGATGAGGTCTATGCCGCCGCTGCGCGCTGCGGCCTCGATTATGGGCAGAGTTTCCGCCGCGTGCGCCACGTGGACCGCGATGCCGATGCCGGCATTGCTCAGATCGCGCCCGGCCATCTGCCGCTCGGCGCCTATCAGGACACGCTGCTGATCGACCCGACCGCGCTCGACGCGGCGCTGCACATGCTGTTCCTAGACGCCGACTTGGTTGAAGGCGAAACGCGTACCCACCTTCCGGTGCGCCTCGGCGCGCTCCGGGTCTGGCAGCCGGGCGTCGCCGTCACCCGAAGCATCATGCGCCGCAAGCGCAAGAACCGCTTCACCGCTGTCGTGGACCTCACCTTGCTCGCCGCCGACGACAGCGTCGTCGCCGAGGTCGCCGATCTCGTGCTGCGTGAGGTGGTGCTGTCGCAGCGCCCGGACGAGGACCGCCAGTTCCACGTGGACATCGAGCCTGTGCGCATGGAGGTGGCGACACCGCCCGGCCGCACGGTCGAGGTGGTGGCCGAGGCCAGCGATGCGGCACTGTTGCTGCGGGCCTTCGTGCGCTCCTTCGCGTACGAGTGCGCGACCGAAGCCGATGCCGGCTTCCTCTTGCGCGCCGATGAAGGGCGCGCGGCGGTGCTCATGGGCTATCTGGCCGCCTGCGGGCTTGCCGACCGCGAGGAAACGGGATGGCGGCTCAAGGCGGCGGCTCTTCCGCCGTCCCGCCTGATCTTCCGTTCGATGGCCGAGCGGTTTCCGCAGGCGAATGCAGAAATTCGCCTTGCCGCGCATCTCATGGCAAGCCTTCCGGCGTCGCTCTCCGGAGCGGGCTCCGACCTTCCTGCCCACCTCGCGGAGCAGTTCGAGACGGAGTCGGTCTCCGCCGCCGCGCTGCTTGGAACGCTGCGTGAAGTTATCGAAGCGCGTATTGCCGCCTGCGCGCCGCGGCCGATCCAGATCGTCGCCGGCTCGCGGCCCGACGCTGCGCTGATCGCCCTTCTGCTCCCGTTCGCCCGCGACGGGCGCGCTCAGGTGACGATCATCGGAGCGAATGCCGCCGAGTGTGAGCGCCTCGCGTCCATGCCGGGCATGGATGCCTTTTCCGTGGTCGACAGCGCAGCACCGGACACAGCCTTCCTACCGGTCGATCTCGTGCTCGGCCGTGCCGACGGCATCGCCGATATCGACATCCTGGAGCGCGTCGCCCCGCTCTGCCCCGGGGCGCAGGTCGCGGTCGCCGTTCCGGCCTTCGACCCTGCGCTTGACCTTCTGCTGGGTGCGGCCGATCCCGAAGCCGCTGCACGCCAGCACCCGCCGGCTCCGGAATTGGTGGAGGGTGCCCTGCAGCGCGCCGGCACCGGCGAGACCATCCGGATTGACGGGCCCGGTGCGACGCTGCTCATGGCGACGATCACCCTCCCCGCGCTTGTGGCCGAGAAGACGGCACCTCTCTGGGTCGTCGGCGATAAAGCCCCGGCCTTTGCGCTGGCGTTGGCGGGGCCGGTAGATCGCGTTGTCGGCGGAACGCCTCCAGCGCCCGAGACGGCGCCCCACGCGCTGGTTCTACCATTGGCCTTCGACCCCGAGGTTTCGCCACGCGAGGCATTGGCGTCCGCCCTGCTCGACCTCAAGG
>JAEWBL010000472.1 GCA_023391175.1 Pseudomonadota bacterium | reverse complement strand
CTTCAACTGTGCCACCCGCCGCCCCCGTTCCGCAACGGGGGGGGGGGTGGCGCGCCTCACTCCAGATTCCTCACTCCAGATTTCCCTTGGGCGGATCGCCGTCCGGCGTCACGTTCAGAATCTGCGCGCGGGCGGTCACATGGACCTCGCCGCTGCAGTCCTTCATGCAGGGGTTCTTCTTCCAGAAGGCCTTTTCCGAGGTCTCCCGGTCGTCGTCGTAGAAATTCG
The DNA here is from genome assembly GCA_023391175.1 of Pseudomonadota bacterium. Lineage (GTDB taxonomy): Bacteria > Pseudomonadota > Alphaproteobacteria > Rhizobiales > Xanthobacteraceae > Xanthobacter. The sequence continues at coordinate 8,261 of JAEWBL010000472.1, read as the reverse complement.
CTTCGTTGGGCAGGTCCACCTTCGGGAAATTCTATTTCGAGAGCACATAGTCTTCGGGCACGAGATCGTTGAGGTTCAGGAGATACGCGACGATGGCGTAGGTCTGGTCCGGCGAGAGCGACAGGTTGCTGCCGAAGGGCATGGCCCGGTGCACGTAGTCATAGACCGTGGAGGCATAGGGCCAGAAGGAGCCGATGGTCTTTTCCGGCCGCTCGGACTTCAGGGTGCCGCGCCCGCCGGCCAGCACCGGCCAGCGGCCCGCGCCCTCGCCGAACTCGCCGTGACACTGGGCGCAGTTCTGCAGGAACAGCTCCTCGCCCTCCTTCACCGAGCCCTTGCCCGGCGGCAGGCCCTCGCCATCGGCGCGCACGTCGATGTTCCAGGCGGCGATCTCCTCCGGCAGAGCGGGGCGGCCGAGGGCGATGGCCTTGGTGGCGACCGGCGGCGCGGGGGCTGCGGCAGGCACGTTCACCGCCTGCCGGGCCTTGTCGGTGCCGGCCTTCTCCGCTTTCGCCGTGGGCTTTCCGCCCGGCTGCTCCGCCACGGCGACGCCCGCGACGACGAGCCCACCGGCGAGAAGGGTGGCGGCAAGCAGCCTCTCAGCCGACTTCCACATTTTCCGTCTCCCCGTTGGAGCGCACCAGCCAGGTCTGGATGCCGTTGTTGTGGTAGATGGAATTGGTGCCGCGGATGGCCCGCAGCTCCTGCTTGGTGGGCTGCACATAGCCGGTGTCGTCCATGGCGCGGGACTGCACCATCAGCTCCTGCCCGGCCCAGTCGAAATCGAGATAGAAGCGTGTCATGGACATGGGCAGCGCCGGCCCGTCGAGGCGGGCGGTCGTCCAGTTGCGACCGCCGTCCAGCGAGACGTCCACCCGCGAGATGGTGCCGCGCCCGGACCAGGCGATGCCGGAGAGCACGTTGGGCCCCTTGTGCTTCAAGGGCGCCTGCGGGCTCGGGCTCGTCACCACGGATTTCGCATCCATCACGAAGGTGAAGCGGCGGGAGCGGCCATCGGCGAGAAGGTCGGTGTATTTCGACGTCTCCTCCCGCTGCTGCCAGGGCTGGTCGCCGATCTTGAGGCGGCGCAGCCACTTGACCCACATGTTGCCTTCCCAGCCCGGCACCACGAGCCGCACCGGATAGCCCTGCTCGGGCCTGAGCGCCTCGCCATTCATGCCGAAGGCGACGAGGCAGTCGTTCATCGCCTTTTCGAGCGGGATGGAGCGCGTCATCACCGCCGCGTCCGCGCCCTCGGCCAGCACCCATTTGCCCTTGGGATTGACGCCGGCCATGTCCAGCAGCGTCTTCAGCGGCACGCCGGTGTAGAAGAGATTGTGGATCATGCCGTGGGTGAACTGGCAGCCATTGAGCTGCGCGCCGCGCCACTCCATGCCGGAATTCGCCGCGCATTCGAGGAAGTAGGCGCGGTTCACCCGGCCGGGCATGCGCTTCAGGTCTTCCAGCGTGAAGACGAGCGGCTTGTCCACGAGGCCGTGGATCATCAGCCGATACTTCTCCGGGTCGATCTCCGCCTGCCCGCCATGGTGCCGCACAAAGCACAGTCCGTTGGGCGTGATGACGCTGTCGAGGGCATAGAGCGGGGTGAAGCTGACCGAGCTCTGCGAGCTGGCGGTGAGCCACGTCACCTCCCGGCGCACCACGTCCTTCTCGAACACGGAGGGCTTGCCATAGGGGTTCTCGTTGACCGGCGCGCCCAGCGTCTTGGTCCAGTCGGGCACCGGCACGATGTTGGGATCGGGCGTTCCGGCGGCCGGCGCGGCAAGGGCCGCCCCGCCTCCAGCGACGGCGGCGCCCGCGCCTATGCCCGCAAGGTTGAGGAAGCGCCTACGGGAAAGCGACGGTTTCGCGCCGGTCGCGCGCTCCGACGGGGGCAGACTGGTGTCGGACATGGCGTCCTCCCTGATATTCTCTTATTCGTAGTTTTGAATATTTTGATCGAAATGCGGAGCCGGAATGGCCGCGCGCCTCATGCGCCGGTCACCTTCACCGAGGCATTGGGGGCGATCTTCACGGACTTGGCGTCGGTCACGTAGCGCTCCACCAGCTCCCACACCGGAGGGCCTTCCACATTCTGGGCGATGGAGGCCCAGCCGGCGACCGTATAGGCCTTGTCGGCCTCCAGCGGCTTGCCGGTCTTCAGGAAGGTGAGGTCGGAGATGCGCTGGCCCGTCCCCTTGGACACGTCGATGGCGTAGCCCACCCCGCCGACGCGCACCATGTCGCCGCCGCCCTGGAAGTAGGGATCGGGATGGAAGATGTTGTCGGCCACGTCCTCCAGCACGTCCTTCAGCTGCCGGCCGGTCATGGTGTTGCGGTAGCAGGCGGGATAGGTGATGGCGGTCGCATTGGCGATCGCATCGAAGGTGATGGGATCGCCCGGCAGCAGCGTGCCACCCCAGCGGAAGCCGGGGGAGAGGGCGATTTCCGCGTCGCGCTCCTTCATGATCGCGTCGCAGATCATGTCGTCGAACGTGCCGTTGAAATTGCCGCGGCGGTAGAGAAGGCTGTCGGCGCGGCCCAGCTCGCGGGCGAGGTCCTTGGCATAGGGCGCGCGGATATCGGCGACGAGTTTCGCCATTTCCGGGTCCGGCGTGATGACGTCCGAGAACACCGGGATGAGCTGGAAGCGATAGCCGGTGACCTTTTTGTCCTTCACGTCGAGGTCGAGGCGGGACACGAACTTGCCGTGGGAGCCGGTGGCCACCAGCAGGGTCTTGCCCACCTCCACCACGCGCGGCATGGCATCGTGCGTATGGGCGGTGAGGATCACGTCGATGCCGGAGACGCGGGACGCCATCTTGCGGTCCACGTCGAAGCCGTTGTGGGAGAGCACCACCACCGCATCGGCCCCGCCGGCGCGGGCGGCGTCCACCTGCTTCTGCATGTCCTCCTCGCGGATGCCGAACTCCCAGTCCGGGATCATCCAGCGCGGGTTGGAGATGGGGGTGCGCGGGAAGGCCTGGCCGATCACCGCCACCTTGGCGCCGCCCTTCTCGAAGGTCTTCGCCGCATCGAACACCGACTCCTGCCACTCGGCGGAGCGCACGTTCTGGGCGAGGAAGGCGAAGGGCGCCTTCTCCTTGATCTCGGTGACACGGTCGGCGCCGTAGGTGAATTCCCAGTGGCCGACCATGGCGTCCGTGCCGAGGGCGGAGAACACCTTCACCATGTCCTCGCCCTGCGTCTTCAGCGACGACCAGGAGCCCTGGAGCCCGTCGCCGCCGTCGAGCAGCAGCACCTTGTCCGCCCCGCGTTCGGCGCGGATGGCCTTCACCAGCGTGGCGATGCGGTCCACCCCGCCCATGCGGCCATAGGTGTGGGCAAGCTGGGTGAAGTCTTCCGACGTGAGGGAATAGGCGTCCCGCGTGCCGGCCTTCAGGCCGAAATACTTGAGGAAGGCTGTATCGGTGAGGTGCGGCGGCACGCCCCGCGCGTCGCCCACGCCGAGATTGGTGGACGGCTCGCGGAAATAGAGCGGCACGAGCTGGGCGTGGATGTCGGTGATGTGCAGGATGGTGAAGGTGCCGGCGTTGCCGAACTTCAGCAAGTCCGCCTGGCTCAGCGCCTGCGCGCCGACCGCCTGCGCCAGCCCCGTGCCGGAGGCGGCGAGCAGGCCGGCGAGGGCCGTTCCGGCGGACAGAAAATCGCGCCTTGAGATCATGGGGCCACGCTTTCTCAGGTCATGGCGGGACCGCCCACCGGATCGCCTGATCCGGCGGCATATCCACCGTCAACGGAACAATGCGAGGGGCGCCGCCTCAGGCGACGGTGAGCTTCGCGGTGGCCTTCTGCTCGGCGCCGCCGTCATCCTTCCAGGTGAAGGTGAACTCGCCGCTCTCCTTCGCCTTGAAGAAGAAAGACTGGTAGGGGTTCGCCGAAATCGAGGTGAACCACTCCGCGGTGAAGAAGGGCTTGCCGTTGAAGGAGGCCTGGAAGTTGTTGATGATGTCGCGCGGCACGGTCTTGCCGGCGGCGTCCTTGCGCTGGCCGCTTTCCATCTCGTGCGAAATCAAGGTCTTGATCTCGATGATCTCGCCCGCCTTGGCCTGGGCAGGCACGCGCACGCGCGGCTGGGACTTGAGGGCCATGGGTTTCCTCCGGTTTCTGCTCGGCGGCGGTCTGGCGCGCGCCTGTTCTGTTCTTTTGTGTGTTCGGGCTGTGATTCGACTGTCGGATCAGCCGCCGCAGCCGCCGATGGTGACCTTCACCTGCACCTTGGCCGAATAAAGCTGTCCGTTGGACATCTCCGCCACGGCGATGACGTTCTGGGTCTGCGCGAGCCGCATGCGGGTGGAGGCAGAGGCTTTTCCGCTTTCGGGGGTGAAGTGATAGGTCACCACCTGCGGCAGCGGATTGCCGTCGGCGAAGACGTGGACGGACTTCACGAAGTCCGCCTCGGTCATCGGGCTTTCCACATCGATGTTGATGGGCACGACGAGGCCATTCTCGGCGATCTCGGGCATGTCGAGCTTGATCTTGCCCTCGCCCATGGCCTTGCCGGCGAACAGCTTCTTCATTTCGTCCGCCACCTGCGCCTCGGTGGCGAGCGCCATGCGCGGGGCCAGCACGGCCGCGAACGCGGCGAGGCCCGCGAGCTTCAGCGCGCGGCGGCGTGTCGGGAGGCCGTGCGCGGGCGCAAGGGTGGCGTCGGGGTGGAGCGGCATGCGTTTCCTCCTGGCACGACCGGCGATCGAGCGCCGGCTTTGGCGTTGTTCTTGTTGAATTTCGTCCCCGCGACGGTGGTCGTCGCCGGAGATCAATTTCACATATTGTGATATCGAATTTTTTGAATGTAAAGTAGCTCCTATCCGCCGATCGCATCCATCTATGAGGGATGGAGCGTCGCAAGTGGATCGCCGCGGCTCAAGGGCTTCACGCAGAAGGCCCCACGCCGCGGACGTCTCGCTGGGGAGGATACATGCGACCCAAAGCCACGCTTCTCACATGCCTGTGCGCCCTTGCTCTGGCGCTCTCACCCCTCGTCACGGCCCGCGCGCAGGACGATGCGAGCGAGAAGGAGATCGAGCGCTACCGCGCCATGATCAACGACCCCATGGCCAATCCCGGCTATCTCGCCGTGGATCGCGGCGAGGCCATATGGGCCGATCCACGCGGCACCAAGAACGTCTCTCTGGAGGCCTGCGACCTCGGCCAGGGGCCGGGTAAGCTCGAAGGCGCCTATGCCGCCTTGCCGCGCTATTTCGCGGACGCCGGCAAGGTCATGGACCTCGAGCAGCGCCTGTTGTGGTGCATGGACAAGATCCAGGGCGTCGACATCAAGCCCATCATGGCCAAGCCCTTCTCCGGCCCCGGCCGCGGCTCCGACATGGAGGATCTCGTCGCCTTCATCGCCAACAAGTCCAACGGCATGAAGATCGACATCCCGCTCGCCAACGCGAAGGAGAAGGAGGCCTATGCCATCGGCGAGGCGCTGTTCTACCGGCGCTCGTCCATCAACGACTTCTCCTGCTCCACCTGCCACGGCGATCCCGGCAAGCGCATCCGGCTCCAGGGCCTGCCGCAGCTCGACAAGCCGGGCAAGGACGCCCAGCTCACCATGGCCTCCTGGCCCACCTACCGCGTCTCCCAGAGCTCGCTCAGGACCATGCAGCACCGGCTGTGGGACTGCTATCGCCAGATGCGGATGCCTCCGCCCGATTATGCGTCCGAAGCCGTCACCGCGCTCACCGTCTTCCTGCAGGCGCAGGCGGCCGGGGGCGAGCTGAACGTGCCGTCCATCAAGCGCTGAGGGGAGGAAGAGCCATGAAGACAATCATCATCGCCGCGGCGCTTCTTCTCCCGCAGGTCGCTCCCGGAATCGCCCTCGCCCAGCAGATCCCCCCTGCCCCGCCCGCCGTGGTGGACAGGGTGGTGAAGGAGAGCTTCACCAAGCTGCCCGACGGCTGGGCCGCGAGGCTCGTGCCGGACGAGACCATGGAAATCTGCTCGGTCACCCGCAACCAGCCGTCCGCCAAGCAGGCGGAGGCCATCATGGCCCGCGAGGCCAAGACGGTGAAGTATCCGCAGGGCAGCGTGCTCGGCGATTGGAAGAAGGGTGCGGACGTCGCGCAGAACGGGCGCGGCGGCCAGTTCTCCGATCCGCCCGGCACGGTGAGCGGCGGCAATTGCTATGCCTGCCACCAGATGGACCCGAAGGAAGTCAGCTACGGCACCCTCGGCCCGAGCCTCGTCAACTACGGCGCGGATCGCAAATTCTCCGCCGAGGATGCGAAAGCCGCCTACGCGAAGGTCTACAACGCGCAGGCCGTCTTCGCCTGCTCGCCCATGCCGCGCTTCGGGCACAACGGCGTGCTCAGCGAGGAGCAGATGAAGGACGTGGTGGCCTATCTGTTCGATCCCAACTCGCCGGTGAACAAGCCGGCGAAATGAGGCGCCCGGCGGGGGCGCTCCGGCGTCCCCGCCCTTTCAGCCCTTGCCCTGCTTGCCGAGCCACGCATCGAACGGCTCTTTCGCATAGGCGCCTTCCGCCACATAGCGGAACAGGGCCGAGAATTCCGGCCGTGGCAGCAGGCCGGGCATGCGTGCCACCTCCTTCGGCTTCCCGTCGACCTCGGCGAAGAACTGGAAGGTGGGCGTGGCGCGGATGCGCTCGCGCTGGCCGAGCGCCTTCTCGCTGAGCTTCGCGCCATCGAGAAAGGTCACCTCACGCGCGCCGAACAGGTCCAGATGCACGATGTCGAACGCCTCCCGGATGGGCGTCTCAATGGCCGGATCGGCGAAATAGGCGGTGTGCAGTTCCTTGCAATAGATGCAGCCGCGCTGGCTCCACTGCAGCGCGAAGCCCCGCCCCTTCCCGCGCGCGGCTGCGAAGTCCTCGGGCAAGTCGAGGAAGCTGTCCACGTACCAATCTTCCGTATAGAGCCCGTCATCGCCGAGGCGCGCCTTGGCCTGCGCACCGGCTGGGACGAGCGCCGCGAGCCCGGCGGAGGCCTTCAAGAGGCGCCGGCGGCTGAGCGTGGGGTGTGCCATGGGGTCCTCCCTATCCGATGCGGCCGAGGCCGGGCGCGGCGTCGAGCAGCCATTGGGCGATCTGCGGCATGAAGCCGGTCATGAAGGCGATGCCGGTGAGAATGAGCAGCCCGCCGGCGACCTTCTCCACGAGCCCGAGCCGGCTGCGCGCCGCCCGTGTCCAGGCGAGAAACCGCTCGGTGAAGGCGGCGGCGATGAGGAAGGGGATGCCGATGCCGGCGGCGTAGATGCCCAGCAGCAGCATCCCCCGCCCCACCGACGCCTCGGCACCGGCAACGAGCAGGATCGCCGCCAGAACCGGCCCGACGCACGGCGACCAGCCGAAGCCGAAAGCGAGCCCGACCACATAGGGCCCGATCAGCCCCGCCGGCCGCGCCATCGGCTCCAGCCGCGCCTGCCGGTAGAGCAGCGGGATGCGCACCAGCCCCGTCATGTGCAGCCCGAACACCACCAGCAATGCACCGGAGAGCAGCGTCAGGGTCTCGATATGATCCATCAGCACCCGCCCCAGCGAAGAGGCGGTGGCCCCGAGCAGGATGAAGACGGAGGCGAAGCCGAGGACGAACAGCAAGGCCGCGCCGAGGATGCTGCGCCGTACCGGCGTTGGACTCTTCCCGTCCTCCGCAGCCGTCCCGGCGAGGAAGCCGAGATAGGCCGGCACCAGCGGCAGCACGCAGGGCGAGGCGAACGAGAGCAGGCCGGCAAGGAACGCCCCTGCAAGGCTGACATCGAGAGACATGCTCCTCCCCGATCGTAGGAAACCGCGTCTTTGAAGGTGCGCGGATTGGTCCTTGCCCAAGATATATGCGAATGCGATAATATGTCTCGTGAAATCCACGTCGGGATTGTGAATTCATGCGTCCTTCAGCGTGTCTCACGCGCGCAGCCGGCCTCATCGCGGCCGGCCTTTCGGTGTTTCTCGCGCCTGCTGCCTCGGCGCGCGAATTGCTGATGTTCGAGCGCAAGGGCTGCGCCTATTGCCTGAAGTTCGACCACGACGTGGCGCCCATCTACGAGAAGACCGAAGAGGGCCAGCGCGCCCCGCTCCGCCGCGTGGACCTCTCCGACGGCACGCCGCGCGACGTGGTGCTGGCCGCCCCGGTCCGCTTCACGCCCACCTTCGTGCTGGTGGACGAGGGGCGCGAAGTCGGGCGCATTACCGGCTATGCTTCAGATGAAGCGTTCTGGGGCCTGCTCGGCTCCATCGAGGACAAGAGCGCGGGCGCGCGGCCGTGAGGCCGCCCCGC
>JAEWBL010000635.1 GCA_023391175.1 Pseudomonadota bacterium | reverse complement strand
AGGGCAATATCGGCCCCGTCACCGATGCCCTGCGCGTCGCCACTGGCGCCGCCATCGTGCCGGTGACGCCGGCGTTTCCGGAGACCGGGCGCACCGTCTACATGGGCCACCTCTTCGTGGGCGGCTTGCCGTTGAATGAGAGCCCGTTGAAGGACCATCCCCTCAACCCCATGACCGATTCGGACCTGAAGCGCGTGCTCGCCCGCCAGAGCGCGGGCCGGGTGGGGCTGGTGCCGCTGAAGGACGTGGCGGCCGGCGCCGATGCTGTCTCCGCCCGGCTGGAGCAACTGGCGCTGGAAGGACGCACGGCGGCCATCATGGATGCGGTGTTCGACCGGGATCTGGAAGCGGTAGGCATCGCGGCGGCGGCCCTGCCGCTCTCCACCGGCGCTTCCGGCCTCGGCCTCGGTCTGGCGCGGGCGCTGATTGCAGACGGGCGCGTGCTCCGGCAGCAGAGCGACGGCGCGGCATTGGCGGCGGGCATCGGCGGCCCTGCGGCGGTGGTCGCGGGCAGTTGCTCGAAGGCGACGCTGGAGCAGATCGCCATCGCGGAAGGCCAGATGCCGGTGCTGCGGCTCTCCGCCGAACGGCTCGTGACTCATCCCGAGGCGGAGGTCGCCGCCGCGCTGGAGTGGGCGAAGGCGCGCCTCGCATCCGGGCCGGTGCTGATCGCCGCGAGCGGAGCGCCCGAGCAGGTGGCGGAAGTGCAGGCCCGTTTCGGCCGTCACGCGGCGGGCGTCGCCATCGAGCACGGCACGGCGGCGATTTCCGAAGGGCTGGTGGCGGCCGGGGTGCGCCGGCTGGTGCTGGCCGGCGGCGAGACATCCGGAGCAAGCGTGGACCGGCTGAAGATTCCCGCCTTCCTCGTCGGCCCCGAGATCGCTCCCGGCGTGCCCCTGCTGCGCACGGAGGGGCAACCGGGCGAACCCATGGTGCTGGCGCTGAAATCCGGAAATTTCGGCGGGCCGGACTTCTTCGCGAAGGCGCTCGCGATGATGGGTGTGGGGTGAAACGTTCGCCCGAGTAACCGGCCAAGACGCAGCATAGAAAAAGCCCGGCTGAACGGGGCAGGCCGTTCGGCCGGGCTTCGTCCGCGGGTCACGTCGCGGAGCGGTCTTCAATGTGACGAATGCGGCGCTCTGCCCCGATGGGGCGAGCCCCGGCTGAGTGCCCTCCTCAGCCGCCGTGGGCGGGGCCGGAGTGGGGGTCGTTATCCGAGAACGGGCCGGAAGTGGTCGCGGCTGTGGTGTCGCGGTGCTGCTGGGCGCGCTGTTCCTGGATGCGGGAGCCGGCGGCCTGACGCTCGAGGCTCACAGGCGCGGCATTGATCGGCAGGCGGGCCTCGTCGCTGTAAGCTCCGGCGGCGACGGCGTGCGCCTCGTTGTTCAGCGCGGTCACGTATTCGTCGGCGAATGCGGAAGTCGCGGAAGCGGAAAGTCCCGTGGCAATCAACGCCGCCGCAATAATCTTCGCAGTGTTCAGGGTCTTCATGGTCTTCTTTCCTATACATCCACCAGTACACGAGGTGGCGACGCGCCATGTGTGTTCGGCTTCGTCTGGTGGTGAACTTATGTATTCGGGAAAGTTTCGCAAATCACGACGACGTGTGCGCTGCAATAACAAACTTGTCATCGTCATCTGCGCGAAGATCGATTTGCATTCGTGCACATGAACACGGAATTTATCTCCGCATGGCGGAAAACGGACGCGATTTATATTGTGATCGTTTGTCTACAAACATCAGTTTTAGTCTACGAATTACGTTGGGTATGAATGTCATTTGGCTGATTTTATGAATATGCCAATCGTATTTTCAGCGATGTCGTAAGGGCCGAGCGCTGTAAAAAAGCCCCGGCATCTTGCGATGCCGGGGCCGGGCAGACGTGTGCGTGGTCTCGAAGCGGGTCAGGACCCGGAAGGGCTGCTTGGCCGCCTCCTATTCCCCAGGCTGGAGCGCATGAGGCGCATGAGCGGCCGGCGTGCTCCCCACGGTCCCGTGCCCGTGCTGGGTAAGCGGCCGGTTGCCCGCCAGCCCGCGCAGCATCACGTAGAACACCGGCGTCAGGAAGATTCCGAAGGCCGTCACGCCAATCATGCCGGCGAACACCGCCGTGCCCATGGCCTGCCGCATCTCCGCGCCCGCGCCGATGGAGGTGACGAGGGGCACCACGCCCATGATGAAGGCCAGCGAGGTCATCAGGATGGGCCTGAGCCTGAGCCGGCTCGCCTCGATGGCCGCCTGGATCGGCGTGCGGCCCTCGAATTCCAGCTCGCGGGCGAATTCCACGATCAGGATCGCGTTCTTCGCCGAGAGCCCCACCAGCACCACGAGGCCGATCTGGGTGAAGACGTTGTTGTCCCCGCCCGCGAGCCACACGCCGGTCATGGCGGCGAAGAGGCCTGTCGGCACGATCATGATGATGGCGAGCGGCAGAACGAGGCTCTCGTACTGCGCCGCCAGCACCAGGAAGACGAGGAAGATGGCGAGCGGGAAGACGAACACCGCCGAATTGCCGGCCAGGATGTCCTGGTAGGTCAGCTCGGTCCACTCGAAGGAGAAGCCCTTGGGCAGGGTCTCCCTGGCGATGCGCTCCACCGCCTGCTGCGCCTCGCCCGAGGAGAAGCCGGGCGCTGCGCCGCCGTTGACGTCGGCGGAGAGGAAGCCGTTGTAGCGCATGGCCCGCTCCGGCCCCGCCGCCGAGCGCACCTTGAGCAGCGCGGAGAGCGGGATCATCTCGCCCGTGGCCGATCGCACCTTCAGCGTGCCCACGTCCTCGGCGCGGGCGCGGAAGGGGGCGTCGGCCTGGACGCGCACCGTGTAGGTGCGGCCGAACTTGTTGAAGTCGTTCACATAGGACGAGCCGAGATAGATCTGCATGGTCTCGAACACGTCGGTGACGGCGACGTTCAGCTGGCGCGCCTTCACCCGGTCGATGTCGGCAAAGAGCTGCGGCACGTTCACCTGATAGGAGGAGAACAGTCCGGCCAGTTCCGGTGCCTGCCGGGCCGCGCCGAGGAAGGCCTTGGTGGCCTCGTCGAGGGCGGCATAGCCGAGGCCGGCGCGGTCCTCGATCTGCAGCTTGAAGCCGCCGATGGTGCCGAGGCCCTGCACCGGCGGGGGCGGGAACATGGCGATCATCGCATCGGGGATGCCGGCGAACTTGCCGTTCAGCTTCATGGCGATGGCGTTGCCGTTCAGCCCGGGGTCGCGCCGCGCCTCGAACTCGTCCAGGCCGACGAAGACGATGCCGGAGTTGGACGAGTTGGTGAAGCCGTTGATGGACAGCCCCGGGAAGGCGATGGCCGACTTCACGCCCGGCTCCTTGAGGGCGATGTCGCTCATCTTGCGGATCACCTCCTCGGTGCGGTCGAGGGTGGCGCCGTCGGGAAGCTGGGCGAAGCCGACGAGATACTGCTTGTCCTGTCCCGGCACGAAGCCGGGGGGCACCGCGTTGAACAGCACGCCGGTCAGCGCCACCAGCACGATGTAGAGGCCGAGCATCAGCACCTTCTGGCCGATGACGCGGCGGACCACCCCGCCATAGGCATTGGAGCCGCGCACGAAGGCCTTGTTGAAGCCGCGGAAGAACCAGCCGAACAGCCGGTCCATGATGCGGGTGAGGCGGTCCTTCGGCGCGTCGTGGCCCTTCAGCAGCAGGGCCGAAAGCGCGGGCGAGAGGGTCAGCGAGTTGACGGCGGAGATCACCGTCGAGATGGCGATGGTGAGGGCGAACTGCTTGTAGAACTGGCCCGTGAGGCCGGTGATGAAGGCGAGCGGCACGAACACCGCGATCAGCACGAGGGCGATGGCGATGATCGGGCCGGACACCTCCTGCATGGCCTTGTAGGTGGCCTCGCGCGGGGAGAGGCCGCCCTCGATGTTGCGCTCCACATTCTCCACCACGACGATGGCGTCATCCACCACGATGCCGATGGCGAGCACCAGGCCGAACAGCGTCAGCGCATTGATGGAGAAGCCGAAGACGTACATGACCGCGAACGTGCCGACGATGGAGACCGGCACCGCCAGCAGCGGGATGATGGAGGCCCGCCAAGTCTGGAGGAACACGATCACCACCAGCACCACCAGAGCGATGGCCTCCAGTAGCGTGTGGATCACCGCCTCAATGGAGGCGCGGACGAACTGGGTGGTGTCGTAGACGATGGAATAGTCCACGCCCTCCGGCATGTTCTGCTTGATCTCCTCCATCACCCGCCGTGTGTCGTCGGCGATGCGGATGGCGTTGGAGCCCGGCGCCTGGAAGATCGGCACCGCCACCGCCTGGGTGTTGTTGAGGAGCGAGCGCAGGGCATATTCCGAGGCGCCAAGCTCGATGCGCGCCACGTCCTTCAGGAGCACGATCTCGCCGTTGGCGCCGCTCTTCACGACGATATTGGCGAACTCCTCCTCGTTGGCGAGGCGGCCCTGCGCATTGATGGAGAGCTGCAAATCGAGCCCCGGCGCGCCGGGGGAGGCCCCGACCACGCCGGCCGCTGCCTGCACGTTCTGGGCGCGGATCTCGCGCACCACGTCGGCGGCGGAAAGGCCGTGCTCGGCCACCTTCTGCGGGTCAAGCCAGATGCGCATGGAATAATCGCCCGCGCCGAACAATTGCACCTGTCCCACGCCGTCAATGCGGGCAAGGCGGTCCTTCACGTTCAGCACCGCGTAATTGCGCAGATAGGTCGTGTCGTAGCGGTTGTTGGGGGAGATCAGGTGGACGACCATGGTGAGGTCCGGCGAGGACTTCACGGTGGTCACGCCGAGGCGCCGCACCTCCTCCGGCAGGCGCGGCTCGGCCTGCGAGATGCGGTTCTGCACCAGCTGCTGCGCCTTGTCCGGGTCGGTGCCGAGCTTGAAGGTGACGGTCAGCGTCATGATGCCGTCGGTGGTGGCCTGGCTCGACATGTAGAGCATGCCCTCGACGCCGTTGATGGATTCCTCCAGCGGGGTCGAGACCGTCTCGGCGATCACCTTGGGATTGGCGCCGGGATAGGTGGCGCGCACCACCACCTGCGGCGGCACCACCTCCGGATATTCCGAGATGGGCATCGCCCGCATGGCGATGAGGCCGGCGAGGAAGATGAGGACGGAGAGCACGCCGGCGAAGATCGGGCGGTCGATGAAGAATCTGGACAGGTTCATGGAACCCTCCCGCCACGCGGCGGCTGGATGAAGACGGGCGAAACGCGGAACGCGGCCGGCACCCACGCTGCGCTGTGCGCGCGGGAATGATCCGGCAAAGGGGTGAGGGGCTGCACCGGACGAGGGGGGCGTTTACGCCCGGCGCAGCCCTCTCCCGACCCCCTCCGTGCGGGGAGGGGGCGAGACGATGTTCTGGGAGCGGTGGCCGTCCCGGCGGGGCCGGAAAGGCCGGCTTGGGTCAGTTCGTGCGGGTGGTCGCAGCGTCGCTCACCCGCATGGCGACGGGCTCGGGCGTCACGGCAGCACCGGGGCGGACCCGGTGCAGGCCGTTGACGACCACGCGCTCGCCGGCGGACAGGCCGTTGGTGACGACGCGCAGACCGTCCACGGGAGCACCGAGGGTCACCTCGCGCCACACCGCCTTGTTGGAGGCATCGACCACGAAGACGAACTTCTTGTCCTGGTCGGTGCCCACGGCGCGCTCGCTGACGAGCACGGCGGGCGCGGCCTTGGGCTGGCCCATCTCCAGCCGCACGAACTGGCCCGGCAGGAGGCGTCCGTCCGGATTGGCGAAGCGGGCGCGGACACGGACCGTGCCGGTGCGGGGATCGACCTGATTGTCCACCAGCTGCATGACGCCTTCCACCGGCGGGGTGCCCGCGGCGACGGTCATCAGCACCGGGATCTGGTCGAGCCGGTCGGCCACGTCACCACCGCCACCGAGCCCGGCGAGGGCGCGGGCCACGGTGCCTTCGTCGGCGCTGAAGCTGGCGTAGATGGGGTCCACAGAGACGAGCGTGGTGAGCACCGGCGCGCCGGGACCGGCGGCCACCAGGTTGCCGACCGTGATCTCCGACTTGCCGACGCGGCCGGACACCGGGGCGCGGACCTTGGTGTAGGAGAGGTTGAGCTTCGCGGCAGCGAGCTTCGCCTGTGCGGCCCTGAGGCCGGCCTCGGCGGCGCGCTGTCCGTTGAGGCGCTCGTCCAGGGTGCTCTGGGAGAGCGTCTTGGTGGTGAACAGCTTCTCGCCGCGCTCCAGCTCGTTGCGGGCGAGGTCGAGGCGGGCCTGGACGGAGGCGACCTGCGCCTCGGCCTCGGCCACGTCGGCCTCATAGGGCTCGGGATCGATGGAGACGAGGAGTTCGCCCTCCCGCACCAGCGCGCCTTCGCGGAAATGCACCGCCTTGATGGCGCCGGCCACGCGGGAGCGCACCTCCACCCGCTCCACCGCCTCCAGGCGACCGGAGAAGGTGTCGAACAGGCGCGCCTCGCGCTGCTCGACGGTGGCCACCGAGACCGGCACGGCCGGCGGGGCGGACGCCGCCGCGGCAGCCGGCTTGTCGGCATGGGCGCCGCCTTCCTTGGGCAGGCCGTAGAGCACGCCGAACACCGCGAGGAGCGCGGCGGTGCCGAGCAGCAGAGCCTCCCGGAGGCGGGACTTCTTCGCGGCGGCGGGCTTGGTGGAGGCGTTCTCAGCAGTCTGGGGGGTGGGAGGCGTATCGTTCGGAGCGGAGTTCGGAGCGGTCATGGGGGCAGTCCTTGGCGGTCGGTCTGTCAGAGGACGGCCGGATCGGCCTTCAGCCGACCGGTCCGTGAAGCGGGACGCGTGGAAACGAAGAAATCGCGGAACAGGTCGCGCATGGTGGTGCTCCAGGCGGCCGGTTTGGGAGCCGGACGCGAGATGCTGTCGGGCCATTCGGTCGGGCCCTGAAGGATGTGCACGCAGGTCGGAACGCCGGCCGAGGCGAGCGCGTCGGCATAGCGCCGGCTCTCGTCGCACATGGGACAGTCCTCGGCGCTCACCACCAGCGCCGGCGGCAGGGCGCCGAGGCGGGAGGAGGCGAGGGGCGCGGCATAGGGATGGGCCGCCTTCTCGGGCGAGCCGAGATAGGTCTGCCAGCCATCCGCCCACTTGCAGCCGCAGCTGCCGGCATCGGCGCGGCGGATGGAGGCGGTGGCGAGGCTGGGGTCGAGCATGGGCGAGACGAGAATCTGCCCGGCGATGGGAGGGGACTGCTGGTCACGCGCCATCATGGCGAGGCCGGCGGCGAGGTTGCCACCCGATTCCTCCCCCGCGAGATAGAGCGGCGCGCCGCGCCCGGCGAGGGCGGCCCGGCGGCGATAGACGTCGGTGACGGCGGCGAACAGAGCGGTCAGGGCGAAGGGGAACGGGTGCTCGCAGGCCAGCGGATAGTCCGCCGAAACCACCACCGCCCCGGCCGCTGCCAGGATGCCGGAGATATAGGCTCCGCACTCCAGATTTCCGCCGGTGAAGGCGCCGCCGTGCAGGTGGAAGACGAGCGGCGCGGACCCCTTCGCCGGACGCGCCCCATAGAGCCGCGCCGGCAGCGCGCCGGTCCCGGTCTCAAGGGTGATGGTCTCGGTGGCGGTGGTCATGATTTCGTCCCTCGCGTGAGGCCGGCGGCGGCCGCGCTCTCACGCCCTTGTGCAATGCAGTAACGATATTGGAGGGATAGAACGCGATAAACCGCCTTAACGTGACATCATTATTCACGTAACGGAACAATATGCACAGAAGGGCCTGCCCA
>JAEWBL010000402.1 GCA_023391175.1 Pseudomonadota bacterium | reverse complement strand
TCCGTGAGGTCTGGATGACAAGGCAGGGTCAGAATTGTCGCCGCCAGCCGCTCCGTCACTGGCAACGACACTGCGGTCCCGATCAGGCACGGCTGCTGATGGTCGGGAATGGGATAATGGATATCGCACCCGATCCCGTTCGCCTTAAGATGGCGCGCCAACCCATCGCGATCGCTGCATTGCACCACATACAAATGCCCGACGTAGGCGTCGTCGCCGGGCGGGGGGCACAGCACGCCCGGGCGGCGAATCTCTGCGGAGTAACGCGAGGCTATCTGCCGCCGGCGCGCGTTCCAGCCGTCAAGGTGCGGAAGTTTCACGTTTAGGACAGCCGCTTGGACTTCATCCAAGCGGCTGTTGGTGCCACCCTTCGTCACAACCTTGTACTTCGACTCCCATCCGTATTGCCGCAGCAGACGCAAACGCTCGGCAATCGCGTCATCGTTCGTCACGACGGCACCACCGTCGCCCAAAGCGCCTAGATTCTTGGTTGGATAGAAGCTGAAGGCTCCCGCGTGCCCAACGCTTCCCGCCCGCTTGTTGGCGCGCCGCGCGCCGTGCGCTTGCGCACAATCTTCAAGGACGAGGATCCCCGCACGATCCGCAAGCGTGCGGATGCGCTCAACGTCGTGCATCCGCCCATAGAGGTGCGTGACCACGATGGCATCGACCTTCCGGTGCGCAATGACGGTGGCCAGATCGTCGATGCTCATCAGATGAGTGGCGTCATCGACGTCGACGAAGACCGGAGTCGCACCGATCATGTGCAACGCGGTGACGGTGTAGAACCCGGCGTTGGCAACCGTTGCCACGTGAGCCCCCGGCCCCACCCCAAGGGCCCGCAAGCCAAGCGCCAAAGCATCGGTCCCGCTCGCCACGCTGACGCAATGCCGCACCCCACAGTATTCGGAAAATGATCGCTCGAAATCAGCAACCTCTTTGCCCAAAACATACCAGCCGGACTCCAAGGTTTTGGTGACCGCCGCGAGCAAATCGTCACGGATGGACGTGAAATGCCTCTTGAGATCATTAATTGGCACCGGGAGTGACGCCACGAAAGCCTTTTCCGACGACTCATGCATACGGACGCATCCTTCAAACGATTTGTTCTGGACTTTACCAGACAAGGTTTATGCCGCCGTGTCGGCCTAACGGCGCCCCGTCCCAGCGACGGTTGACTGACGCTCGCGGCTCGCGCCGGCAATCGGTTCAAGCGTGACGCGGTCGAAAGCCATGGACAGCCCTGTGTTGGGATCGAGCGGAGCGTGGAACTCAAGCCGATTTTCCCCCTCGAGCGCAACGCCTTCCGGGATCCGGGCCCGAAGTTGGAACGGCCCCTCCTCCTGAACCGTGATCTCCTGGCCATTGAAAACAACCTTTAGATCCCGCAGCGGGACAAGAAGCCGGTAAAGTTGAATTACAAGCTCGTACTCACTTGACTGTGGCAGCAAGTCGACGAGCAGCGCCCCCCGCTCTTCGACGAGCCACGCGTAGGAGTGCGCACGGAGGCCCATCTGCTCCGAAGCCGACTCGGCGAAGCCAAAGCTGCGACATGGCTCCGCATAGCCCCACATCGCTTCGAAATCACACTCGTAGCGCGCCGGATCCTCGTGGCGGCGGAAGAACGAGTCGGCTGACGACCACCGGCTCGGCTCCAGCACACGGTTCATGCGTGGCGGAATGGGCAACGCGGCGGACGGAGCAGAGGCCGCGCCAATGGTGAGCGTTCCGTCACGCCGCAGGTGACCGACGTTCTCAGGCGCAACATCAAACCGTTTGCCGCTGGGCAGGACCACGGTCACGCCCGAACCGGAGACTTGGCACGCTCCTCGGCGCGCCAGAGGCTCAACGGTAAGGGGCAAAAGGCGTCCAGACTCTTCTTCACACACGAAAATTTCCCGCGGCTGACCCAAAATGTACGCGGCTGCCGTGTTGAGAGGAACGCCCATGTCCCAGACGCGCTCCAAAAATCCGGTTTCCGACAAGATGACCACGCTCGACGCCTCCTGGCGCGCCGCCGCAAACGCCGTGATCGCGGGAAAGCTCGCGCGAAAAGTTTTCTCGTAAATTCTGTTGTACTTATCAAACTGGTAGAGCTGGGCCATGAACGCGAGCGTCACTGCGCACACTGACAGCACGGCCGCGGCGCGTAATCCGCTTGCCGCCGCGACCAGCACAAGCCCACCCAGCACAGCAAGCGCGGCACCGGGGGCGGCGGCAAGGAACGTGCGCTGTGTGATGACGAGGTGCGCGGGGGACGCCAGAAACGACGCATAGCCAAGGGCGAACAGAAGAAGGCCTGATACGACCAGCTTCATCCCAAATTGAAATTTTCGTTCAGCCGCGCACTGCCAGCGATCCATCTGTCCCAAAACGGTCAGAAAAGCTGCGGCAAGCGCCAAGGCAAGCACCAGCACAAACAGGTTTGACAAGCGCTCGGTCAAGATGGCAACGGCGTCAAACCACGCTTCACCGAACGCCCGATAAAAGCCTGTCGTGACCAGCGCCGGGGCCTGCTCGAACAGGCGTCCGAGGAGGGAAGCGCCCATGTTCCCAACGACGTCGGCCTGATAGCTCGCCACCGTCTTCGTCTTGATGACGAAGCGAAGCGTGACGCCCAAGATGGCGAGGCCCCACGCCAGTGATACGCCATAGCGGTGTCGCAGGCACCCAACCGCCTCACGCCACGTGAACCGGCACCAGAGAGCGAGCACCGGAAGGGCGGCCAGCGGAATCACGACTTCGTAGATCAGAGCCCCCACGCAATAGAGGGCAATGCCGCTCCCGCACCACACCGCGCGCGGCACAAAGCGGTTGGTGGTCAACGCCATGGTGACCATCAACGAACCGGCAAAGGCCAAGGACACGGCCCAATTGATGTGCATGGACCGCAGGCTCAGCTGCATCGTGTCCGCAGGGTAGAACAATACCAGAAGGCACAATGACGCCGCAAGCAGGCGGCTTCCCGTCAGAAATAGACCCAGAGCAGCGCCACAAGCCGCTTTCAAAAAGAGCGCGGCTATTTGAAGGCAATGCCACGAAACGAACGAATCCGGGCCCAACACGTACGCTACCGCGGCTGGCAAAATGGTCAGCGGGCGGGTCTGTTGCGCCGCAATTTTCGTGCCGTCCCCCAGCACGAAGAAAACACCATCGATGCCAAAAATGCTCAAAAGGTCCCACTCTTCAATCGCCCCGCCGAGAGAAAAACCGTACGGCGCCCACAAGAAGCCGATGGCAACCGCCGCGCCAAGCAGGACAACAAAAAGAGAAAGAGCATTGCTATGGTGTGGCGTCGTGTCAGACGCTTCATAAGCAGACATTACGAAACCATCCTTTCTTCGAATGCAGGGGGAAAGCCCGCAGCGTCAGCCTCCAAATACGACACGAGCATACGGCAACCACACCAAGAACGGATGGTCGATACGTCCACTCCACACATGATCATTACGGATTGACGCCCATCATCATGAGAAAAAGAAAACCGCGCTCTTCGTTGAGTAAATGCCATGTCAAACCGATACATGCGACTTTCATTCTTAAAGACTCTTCTCGCGCAGTGAAAATTTGCATATAATAAATTTATAGCCGGTTTGTTCTTATGCCGCAAGCGGGGGGACTGCGCTCTGCCAAGCCGGCGGTTTGCTCGTGTGATCGACACTCTCGCTCTCGAGCTGTGCGCGCGCGGTGTTCGTGAAGCC
>JAEWBL010000381.1 GCA_023391175.1 Pseudomonadota bacterium | reverse complement strand
GCTCTACCTCATCCCCAGCACCGCGCAGGCGCTGGATGACCAGCACCGCGCCATCGCCACCGCCATCATCGAGGGCCGGCCCGAGGAGGCGCGCAAGGCTGCGCTGCTGCATCTCGAATTTGTCGAGGAAACCCTGCGCGGGATCGAGGACGACGCGGCCCGCCGCCGTCGCTCGTCCCGCGTCGCCCAACGCCAGCAAGAAAACCAGCAACAGAAAGAACTGACGCCGTGATCATCTCCTCCGCCTCGGACTATCGCGAAGCCGCCCGCCGGCGCCTGCCGCCCTTCCTGTTCCACTACATCGACGGCGGCGCCTATGCGGAGACGACGCTCGGGCGCAACGTCTCCGACCTCACGCTGCTCGCCCTGCGCCAGCGCGTGCTGAAGGGCGTGGGCGAGGTGGACCTGTCCACGACGCTGCTCGGCGAGAATCTCGCCATGCCCATGGCCCTCGCGCCGGTCGGCCTGTGCGGCATGTTCGCCCGGCGCGGCGAGGTGCAGGCGGCGAAGGCGGCGCTCGACAAGGGCATCCAGTTCACCCTCTCCACCGTCTCCGTCTGCCCTATCGAGGAGGTGCGCGCCAAGGTGGAGAAGCCCTTCTGGTTCCAGCTCTATGTGCTGAAGGACCGGGGCTTCATGAAGAACGCGCTGGAGCGCGCCTGGGCGGCGGGCATCCGCACGCTGGTCTTCACCGTGGACATGCCGGTGCCCGGCGCGCGCTATCGCGATGCGCACTCGGGCATGTCCGGCCCCAACGCCGCCGTGCGCCGCATGGTGCAGGCCGCGCTTCATCCCTTCTGGGCTTATGACGTGGGCCTGATGGGCACGCCGCACGATCTCGGCAACGTCTCCGCCTATCGCGGCCACAAGACCACGCTGGAAGACTATGTGGGCTGGCTCGGCGCCAATTTCGATCCCTCCATCGCCTGGCGCGATCTCGAATGGATCCGCGAGTTCTGGCAGGGGTCCATGGTCATCAAGGGCATCCTCGATCCGGAAGACGCGGAGGACGCGGTGCGCTTCGGCGCCGATGGCATCGTGGTGTCGAACCATGGCGGCCGGCAGCTCGACGGTGTGCTCTCCTCGGCCCGCGCGCTGCCGCCCATTGCCGACAAGGTGAAGGGCCGCCTCGCCATCCTCGCCGATTCCGGCATCCGCTCGGGTCTCGACGTGGTGCGCATGGTGGCGCAGGGGGCGGACGGCGTGCTGCTGGGCCGCGCCTTCATCTATGCGCTGGCGACCCACGGCCAGAAGGGCGTCGAAAACCTCCTCGACCTGTTCGCCAAGGAGATGCGCGTGGCCATGACGCTCACCGGTGCCCGCAACCTCTCGGAAATCTCCCGCGAGAGCCTGGTGCGCGACGTGGAGCAGCCGCTCAAGCATCTCTCCGCCGCGGCGGAGTGAGGAGGCGGAGCGTGCTTCCTCACCTCTCCCCTCGAAGTCGGCTGTTGCCGACTTCGACCTTTACGATCTGAACTCGGCAACAGCCGAGTTCATGCGGGAGAGGGCCCGGGGGTGAGGGGGCTCGCGGGGCAAAGGCGAGAGCAGGCCCAGGCGGCGCCACACCCCTCACCCGTCTCGCGGCGGCGCCGCGATCCACCCTCTCCCGCAAGGGGAGAGGGGAGGACGCCATGGCGCGGGCTGCGCGGATACCTTCCGCTTGTATCTTCGCCCGAAGGGAAGCGCCTATCCCCGCGCCGCCATCTGCGGCGTGTAGCCCGCCCGCAGCACCCCCACCGTGGGCTCCGGCGTGAGCACGGTCGCGTCTGTCCCCGGCATCGCGACGGGCGGGCCGTACCCGGCGTGGCTCCAGCGGTGGAGCGCGCCGTGATCGACGAGGAAGGCCTCGTCCGGCCGCTCGTCCAGTGCGACGAAGGTGCCGGCCGGGAGATCGCGCAGGGCGGCGCGGAAGGTCACCTTCCGGCTGCGCGCGATGCGGGCTGCGTGCAGCGCCGAGTCCATGGCGCCGGCGGTCAGGGGCGTGTGCTCGGGCAGATCGAAGGCCCGCCGCCAGGCCTGCTTGAAGGCCTGATAGTCCGCGTGCCGGCATTCCCCGCAGGGCCGGTGGCCGGCGGCAAGGGCGACGGCCTCGTCCATGAAGAAGAGCGGCGTGTAGCGGCGCGGATCATCGAGATCGATCCGACGGCCGCGGAAGGACGTGACGCAGCAGACCCAGCCGCGCGCGTGCCAGAGCTTCTGCGTGCCGTCCGGCCGGCGCAGGTTGCCCCGGTTGCCCATGAGGAGGCCGCGCTCGGGCACCGCCTCGATGGTGCCGAGGGGTGTCACCCGGTTCTGCCGGGGCGTGGTGTCGCCTGCCATGTCCCATGCCTCCGGGGATGCCCGGCGTCGGGAATAGGGGAAGGGCGGGCCGCGCCCACCCGCTTCAGCCGGCGGGCTTGTCCTTCGGCCCGTAGGCGGCAAGGAACACCCGCACCGCGCGGCCGACCGTCCGTTCGATGTCCTCGGGCGTCGGCCCTTCGGACACGCCGAACATCAGCCCCTTCACCTGATTGCCCTGGCACAGGTTGAAGAACTCGAAGGCGGCGGCCTGGCAGTCGTCCACGTCGAGCCGGCCCAGTTCCACCTGCTTCTGCAGCAGTTCGGCGAGGCGGCGGCCGCCATAGCAGGGGCCGCTCTCGAAGAAGGTCTGGCCGATGGCGGGAAACTTCTCCGCCACGCCGAACACCATGCGCACGAGCCGGATGTGGTTCGGCCGGATCATCATGCTCATGAACGTGACGCCGATGCGATTCAGAAGGCTCCCGACGTCCGCATCCGCCTCGTCGAACTCGAACAGGCGTTCGGCGGACTGCCGGCGGTCGGCCTCCACCAGCGCGCGGAACAGGTCCGCCTTGCTCTGGAAATAGACGTAGATGGTGGCCTTGGAGACCGACGCCGCGCGGGCGATCTCGTCCATGCTGGCACCGTCGAAACCCTTGTGGAAGAAGACGCGGCGGGCGCCGTCGATGATGTCGAGACGCTTCTTCGCCTCCATATCCTGCTCGGCGGGGGAGGGGGTGTCCGCCGCCTTCGCACGTTCGAGTGCCTCGTTCATATCCGCCCTCCTTCGGCGGTCTCCTGCATGGAACCCTTCCAGCATTTTGTCAAAGTAATTGACTAAACCGTTCAGTTCAATATAGTGGCTGCAGATTTTGACTAAACCGTTCAGTCAGGCCCCAGCTGGCCGGGAGAGACCAAGGTGGCTCAGATCAACAGGAAAGAGGCGGCGCCGCCCGCCATTACCCCCGAACCGCAGACGGATGCGCAGGCCGAAACCCCCTCGGCCGGCGTGACCGTGCTCAAGGCGCGGCGGGAGGAGACCCCTCCCGCCGCTGCGGTGGCGGAAGCCGAGGCGCCGGCCCCGGCCAAGGCCCGCTCGCGCAAGCCGCTCATCTTCGGTTCCGTGCTGGCGGTGCTGCTCGCGGCCGGCGGCTGGTACGGCACCCATTGGTGGCAGGTCGGCCGCTTCCAGGTCTCGACCGACGATGCCTATGTGGCGGCCGACACCTCGGTGATCGCGGCCAAGGTCGGCGGCTACGTGAAGAGCGTGGACGTGGACACCAACCAGTGGGTCAAGGCCGGCGACGTGATCGCCCGCATCGATGATGGCGACTATCGCCTCGCCCTCCAGTCGGCCGAGAACAAGATCGCCACCCAGCAGGCAACGCTGGCCCGCTTCGACCAGCAGGAAACGGCGGCCCGCGCCACCGTGGACCAGATGAAGGCGCAGCTCACCTCGGCCGAGGCCGACCAGAAGCGCGCGCAGGCGGAATTCGACCGGCAGGACAAGCTCGCCCGCTCCGACTTCGCCAGCCGCTCCACCCTCGACAATGCCCGCGCCGACAAGGACAAGACCGCCGCGAGCGTGGAGGCCGCCAAGGCCGCTATCGCTTCCGCCGAGGCGCAGGTGGTGGTGCTCGCCGCCCAGCGCACCGAGGCGGCGCACGTGCTCGACGAGCTGAAGACCGCCCGCGACCAGGCCAAGCGCGACCTCGATTTCACCGTGGTGCGCGCGCCCATCGACGGCGTGGTCGGCAACCGCGCGGTGCAGGTGGGCCAATTGGTGCAGACCGGCACGCGCCTCGTCGCCGTGGTGCCGCTGGAGGGCGTCTATGTGGATGCCAACTTCAAGGAGACCCAGCTCGGTCGCCTGAAGCCCGGCCAGAGCGTTGATGTCTACGTCGATGCCTATCCGGACCACGATTTCACCGGAAAGGTGGTGAGCGTGTCGCCGGCCTCGGGCTCGGTGTTCAGCCTGCTGCCGCCGGAGAATGCCACCGGCAACTTCACCAAGATCGTGCAGCGCATCCCCGTGCGTATCGCCATCGATCCCCGCGTGCTTGCCAAGCATGAACTGCGCCCCGGCATGTCGGTGACGGCGACGGTGGACACCAAGTCCGCTCCCGCCACCTCCACCGCCGCCGCGCCCACCCCCTCGCCCGCGTCCTGACGCGCGCATCCTGAGCCTCGACAGGAGGCGGCCATGGCCGACACCCTGACCCTGAAGCCATCCGCGGCGGGAGCGCCTCCTGCCGCCCCCGCCGCGCATGTGGACGGGCGGCGCATGTTCGCCTTCCTGTGCATGGTGTTCGGCATGTTCATGGCGATCCTGGACATCCAGATCGTCTCCGCCTCCCTGGCCGAGATCCAGGCCGGCCTTGCCGCCTCCTCGGATGAAATCTCCTGGGTGCAGACCAGCTACCTCATCGCCGAGGTGGTGATGATCCCGCTCTCGGGCTTCCTGTCCCGGGCGCTGTCGACGCGCTGGCTGTTCGCGGCCTCGGCGGCGGGCTTCACGCTCATGAGCTTCATGTGCGCGACGGCCTCCTCCATCAACGAGATGATCGTCTACCGCGCGCTGCAGGGCTTCCTCGGCGGCGGCATGATCCCCACCGTCTTCGCCGCCGCCTATTCGGTGTTCCCGCGCGAGAAGCAGCCCATCGTGGCGCCCATGATCGGCCTCGTGGCGACGCTGGCGCCCACCATCGGCCCGACCGTGGGCGGCTATCTCACCGACCTCTTCTCCTGGCACTGGCTGTTCCTCATCAACGTCATCCCCGGCATGTTCGTGGTGCTGGCGGCGGTGACGCTGATCGACTTCGACGAGCCGGACTTCGCGCTGCTCGACAAGTTCGACTGGTGGGGCCTCCTGTTCATGGCGGGCTTCCTCGGCAGCCTGGAATTCGTGCTGGAGGAGGGGCCGACCAACGACTGGTTCGAGGACCAGTACATCGTCGCCTTCGCCATCCTGTGCGGAGTGTCGTCCCTCGCCTTCTTCGCGCGGGTGTTCTCCACGGACCATCCGGTGGTGGACCTGCGCGCCTTCGAGAACCGCAATTTCTCCATCGGCTCGGCCTTCAGCTTCATCATGGGCATCGGGCTCTACGGGCTCACCTATCTCTATCCCGTCTTCCTCGGCCGGGTGCGCGGCTACTCGGCGCTGCAGATCGGCGAGACCATGTTCGTCACCGGCATCGCCATGTTCCTTACCGCACCCATCGCCGGGCGGCTGATGACCAAGATCGATCCGCGCATCATGATGGGCGCGGGCTTCGGCGCCTTCGCGGTTGGCACGTGGTGGGTGACCTACATCACCAAGGACTGGGATTTCTGGGAGCTGTTCATCCCGCAGATCCTGCGCGGCGTCGGGCTGATGATCGCGATGATCCCCATCAACAACATCTCGCTCGGCACCATGCCGCCGGCGCAGCTGAAGAACGCCTCCGGGCTGTTCAACCTCATGCGCAACCTCGGCGGCGCGGTGGGGCTCGCGCTCATCAACACGGTGCTGAACAACCGGTGGGATTTGCACCTCGCCCGCCTGCACGAGCATGTGGACTGGGCGAGCGCGGCGGCCGTGGAGCGGCTCGACACCATCACCGCCGGCTTCGCCAAGCTCGGCTCGGATGCCTCGGCCGCGGCGCTGAAGCAGATGGCGGCCATCGTGCGCCAGCAGGCGCTGGTGATGGCCTTCTCGGACGTGTTCTATCTGCTCACCTTCCTGTTCGTCGCG
>JAEWBL010000360.1 GCA_023391175.1 Pseudomonadota bacterium | reverse complement strand
GCCCTCTCCCGCAAGGGGAGAGGGAGTCTTCCGGTTCGGGCCAAAGAGAACCGCTAGCAGGCCCACCAAAAACGTCAGCGCCATTGTCCCTTGACACACGCTATATCTCAATGAATATAGCTTCGTTGCCGAAGCGGTTTTGGATCATGGCCATGACGAACGAGAGCCTCCAGCAGGCCGACATCATCGGGCAGGATCTCCTGTCGTTCGACGTCGCGGTGGACGGCAGCCGCTTCCGCATGAGCTTCAGCCAGCCGGACGGCTCCAGCGCCTCGCTGAACCTGCCCTCGGACTGCCTGCGCGCGCTGGTGATGACGCTGCCCAAGATGATGGCCGAGGTGCTGCGCGCCCAGTACAAGGACGAGAGCCTGCGCCTCGTCTATCCGGCGCATATGGTGCGGGTGGAGCAGGCGTCCGAGCCCTCCACGCTGATCCTCACCCTCGCGACCCCCGACGGCTTCGAGGTCTCCTTCGCCCTCGGTGGCCGCCAGCTCCAGACGCTGGCCGCCGCCCACGACAGCATCGGCCGGCCGAGCGAGACCGCGCCCGTATTCAACTGAATTGCACCTGTTTTTCCCGAGCGACGACCCAACTCATCCGTTCGATTTTCCTCAAGACAACGCGATTTCACGCCGACCGGTCGCCATTTCCCCGGAACGCGTCCTGATCTCTCGTGTGGCATCTCGCAACGGAGGCACCGGGAGCCGAAAGGCCCCCGGTGCCAATTTTTCTTTTGGATGGGGTCGAGGCGCAGAGAACCTTCAGACCGCCTTCTTGAACTTCGCGGCCTCCTCGGAGCCTCCGGTGGCATTGCCCCTGGAATAGGAATGCGCGCCGACGCCGGCGAGATTGCCGCCCTGCACGATCAGGTATTCATCGCGGATGGGCCGCCCCTCGAAGAAGCATTCGAGGATTTCCCGCGTGCCGGCCGCATAGCGGGCCTGCGCGGTGAGCGAGGTGCCGGACATGTGCGGGGTCATGCCGTTCCACGCCATGGTGCGCCAGGGGTGATCGGCCGGCGCGGGCTGCGGGAACCACACGTCGCCCGCATATCCCGCGAGCCGGCCGCTCTCCAGCGCGCGGGCGATGGCGTCGCGGTCGCACAGCTTGCCGCGCGCGGTGTTGACGATATAGGCGCCGCGTTTGAACAGCTTCAGCGTCTCCTCGTTGACCATATGCTCCGTCTCGGGGTGCAGCGGGCAGTTCAGGGTCACCACATCGCAATGCGGGTACATCTCCTCGCGGGTGGCGTGGAAGGTGAGGTTCAGCTCTTTTTCGACGGCTTCCGGGAGGCGGTGGCGGTCCGTGTAGTGGAGCTTCACGTCGAACGGCGCGAGGCGGCGCAGCACGGCGAGGCCGATGCGGCCGGCGGCCACGGTGCCGACGCTCATCGCCTCGAGGTCATAGGAGTGCTGCACGCAATCGGCGATGTTCCAGCCGCCCTTGCGCGCCCAGTCATGGGCCGGGAGATAGTTGCGCACGAGGCCGAGGATCATCATCACCACGTGCTCGGCGACGCTGATCGAATTGCAATAGGTCACCTCCGCGACGGTGACGCCCCGGTCGATGGCGGACTGCAGATCCACATGGTCCGAGCCGATGCCGGCGGTGAGCGCGAGCTTGAGATTCTTCGCCTTGGCGAAGCGCTCGGGCGTCAGATAGGCCGGCCAGAAGGGCTGGGAGATGACGATGTCGGCATCCACCAACTCCCGCTCGAAGACCGAGTCCGGGCCATCCTTGTCGGAGGTGACGACCAGCGTATGGCCGTTGGCTTCCAGATATTTGCGCAGGCCCAGTTCACCGGAAATGCTGCCGAGCATGGTGCCGGGGATGAAGTCGATGGCCTTGGGCGTCGGCAAAGTCTGGCCGCCGGGATAATGGTCGATCTTCGGCAGGTCATCGCGGGCATAGGTCTTCGGCAGACCGCCGATGGGATCGTCGTAGAGAACGCAGAGAACCTTGGCCATGGCTTCCTCCTTTTGGGGCGATGGAGGCGCGCGTCCGCGATCGCCGGATGGGCACCGGCGCCGGTCGGAACGGGACGCATTTGGGACGATCCGCGGGGCAGCCTGAGGCCACCGCGCCGCGCTTCCATCTTGGGGCCGGCGCAGGTCGCGTCCGGCTTCTGCGAGTTAAGAGCGGGGGCGGCGGCCGGTCCAATCGTTTGGCGGCAACGATTGATAGCCGCCTGCGATAAGCCCCCCTCAGGCGCAGGCGGTAAGGGCCGGCGCGCGGGGGACACTCTCGCCCAGCCGGCGCGCCGCATGGCGCATGAAGGCGCCGGCAAGCGGGGATTGCGGGTCGCGGTCCGAGGTCACGACGCCGACGCTCTGGCTGTGCACCGGGTCCACCAGCGGCACGGCGACGAGATGGTCCGGCGCCTCGAAGGTTTCGAGATAGGTGTGGGGCACGATGCCGGACCACGCGCCGGAACGCACCAGCGACCACACGCCCAGGAAGCTGTTCGCCTCGATGCGCGGGTTGGAGGTCACCCCCGCTTCGGCGAGGATGCGGTCCACGATGCGCCGGTTCTGCATGTCGCTGGTGAGCAGGCACAAAGGATGCGCCGCCGCCTCCGACCAGCCGATGGCGTTGCGCCCGGAGAAGGCGCCGGCGGCGGTGACGAAGACGTAGGTCTCGTCATAGAGCGCAATGGAGCGCACCCGCGCCAGCGGCTCGTTCTCGAAATAGGTGACGCCGGCGTCGATATCGAGCGTGTCTAGCCCGCGCTGGATGGCGGTGGAGGCGAGCGAGAGAAGTTGCACCCGCACGTTCGGATAGCGGGCGCAGAAGCCGTTCACCAGCGCCGGCAGCGCGGGGATGGCGGCGGGAATGGCGCCGATGCGCAAGGTGCCGGACAGGCCGGTGGCGGCGTCCGAGAGGTCCTGCCGCATGCCGTTGTAGTCGGCCACCATGCGCTGCGCCCAGGCCAGCACCCGCTCGCCCTCCAGCGTGAGCCCGAGGAAGCGGTGGGAGCGGATGACCAGCGGCAGCCCCAGTTCCTCCTCCAGCTTGCGGATGCCCGCCGACAGCCCCGGCTGCGACACCCGGCAGGCCTCCGCCGCCCGCCCGAAATGCCCCTCGCGGGCCACCGCCACGAGATATTCGAGCTGGCGCATGAACATGTGCGTGCCCTTCCTGGTTCCTGCGAACCAATCTTATATTCCAAAGGGAATAACGACAAGGCACCCGGCGGTTTGATAAGCTGCGGGCATTGGATTCACAGGGGCGCCTCCGATCCGAGGCTCCGCTTCAAAGTCCCGATTCGAGGTTCCATGGCGGTGCTGAGCGTGCGAATCGATCTTGCTCCGGGAGGCCGGCTCGGCCCCGGCAAGATCGAGTTGCTGGAGAAGATCGACGCGCTTGGCTCCATCTCCGCGGCGGGGCGGGAGATGGACATGTCCTATCGCCGCGCGTGGGAACTGGTGGAGGAGCTGAACGCCC
Organism: Pseudomonadota bacterium; assembly: GCA_023391175.1. GTDB lineage: Bacteria > Pseudomonadota > Alphaproteobacteria > Rhizobiales > Xanthobacteraceae > Xanthobacter. The sequence continues at coordinate 1,261 of JAEWBL010000360.1, read as the reverse complement.
TGTTCCCCTCCCCCCTCGTCTCGGCCCGCTCCGGCGGCAAGCATGGCGGCGGCACGGCGCTGACGGCGCTCGGCCAGTCGGTCGTCGCGAACTATCGCGCCATCCAGACGGCGGCCGATGCCGCCACCCGCGCGGCCGTCGCGGAGCTGGAGGCGGAGCTGGCCCCGCTCACCACCGCCGCGGAATAGGGTCTCTCAAGCCTCCGCTAGCTCCGTGCCGCCCGCAGCGCGGCGGCCGCCGCCACCGGCCCCAGCACCAGCGCGAACAGAGCGAGCCCCGCCAGCACGCGAAACGGCGTGCCGAACGGCACCGGCCCCACCACCGCCGCCTGAGTCGCCGAGACGGCGAAGATCAGCACCGGGATGGTGAGCGGAATCACCAGCACCGCGATCAGCAGCCCTCCCCGACGGAACGCCCCGGCGAAGGCCGCGCCGATGAGGCCGAGGAAGGTCACGGCCGGCGTGCCCACCAGCAACGTCAGCACCACCGCGCCGATGGCGGCGGGCTCCAGATTCAGCATCAGCGCCAGCACCGGGGCGGCGAGCACCAGCGGCAGGCCGGTGGCGAGCCAGTGGGCGAGGCCCTTGGCGGCGGCGGTCAGTTCCAGCGGCAGCGCAGACAGGGTGAGGGCATCGAGGGAGCCGTCCTCCGCATCGGCGGCGAACAGGCGCTCCAGCCCGATGAGGCTCGCCAGTAGCGCGCCGATCCACAGGATGGCGGGGCCGATCCGCGCCAGGAGCACGAGATCCGGCCCCACCGCGAACGGCACCACCGTCACCACGGAGAGGAAGAACACCACGCCCAGCCCCGCGCCCCCGCCGGAGCCCAGCGACAGCGACAGATCCCGGCGCACGATGGCAAGGAAGGCGGCGATCATGCTCCAACCCCTCCCAGCCGCAGTTCGTCCGTCTCGCCGAGGTCGAGCGGCGCGTGGGTGGCGGCGATAAGGAGGCCGCCTTCGGCGAGGTGCGCGCGGCCGAAGGCGGCGAAGCGGGCCTGCGCCGTCACGTCCAGCGCGGTGGTGGGCTCGTCCAGCACCCACACGGCGCGCTTCGCCACCAGAAGGCGGGCGATGGCGAGGCGGCGCTTCTGTCCGGCGGAGAGCACCTGCGCGCGCAACTGGCCGAGACCGCCGAGGCCCACCTCCTCCAGCGCCTCCTCCACGGCGAGGCCGCCGCCACCGAGCACGGTGCGCCAGAAGGCGAGGTTGGCAGCGACGGTGAGCGCGCCCTTCACCGCATCCTCATGCCCGAGATAATGC
>JAEWBL010000352.1 GCA_023391175.1 Pseudomonadota bacterium | reverse complement strand
TCCTCCCCTGCCTCCCCTTCCCTCGCCGGCCTCCGCGTCCTCGAACTCGCCCGCATCCTCGCGGGGCCGTGGTGCGGGCAGCTGCTCGCCGACCTCGGGGCGGAGGTGATCAAGGTGGAGCGGCCGGGCGGCGGGGACGATACCCGCACCTGGGGCCCGCCCTTCCTGAAAGGCGCGGACGGGGCGGACCTCGGCGCCGCCTATTTCCATGCGACCAACCGCGGCAAGCGCTCGGTGGCGGTGGATTTCGAGACGGAAGAGGGCCAGCAGATCATCCGTGATCTCGCCCGGCAGAGCGATGTGCTCATCGAAAACTTCAAGGTGGGCGGGCTGAAGAAATACGGGCTCGATTACGAGAGCCTGAAAAAAGAGAACCCCCGCCTCGTCTATTGCTCCGTCACCGGCTTCGGCCAGGACGGCCCCTATGCGCCGCGCGCGGGCTACGACTTCCTCGTGCAGGGCATGGGCGGCATCATGGACCTCACCGGCGCGCCGGATGGCGAGCCGCAGAAGGTGGGCGTCGCCTTCGCCGACATCTTTACCGGCCTCTATGCCACCGTGGGCATTCTCGCGGCGCTGCGCCGGCGCGACGAGACCGGCACGGGCGGGCATGTGGACATGGCGCTGCTGGACACGCAGGTGGGCGTGCTGGCCAACCAGGCCATGAACTATCTCACCTCCGGCAAGGCGCCGAAGCGGATGGGCAATGCCCATCCCAACATCGTGCCCTATCAGGTCTTCCCCTGCGCGGACGGCTATTTCATCGCCGCCATCGGGAATGACGGCCAGTTCGCCCGCTTCTGCGCCGTGCTGGGCGCGCCGGAGCTGGCGCAGGCGACCGACTACGCGACCAATCCCGCCCGCGTCGCCAACCGCGCCGTGCTGGTGCCAAAGCTCACCGCGCTGACCATGGCCTTCGCCCGCGACGATCTCCTCGCAGCGCTGGAGGCGAAGGGCGTTCCGGCGGGGCCGATCAACACCGTCTCACAGGTGTTCGAGGACCCGCAGGTGAAGGCGCGCGGCCTGCGCGTGGACCTTACGGAGGCGGGCGGCGGCACCATTCCGGCCGTGGCGAGCCCCATCGTGCTGGACGGCGTGCGGCAGGTGGCGAAGAGCGCCAGCCCGCGGCTGGGTGCGGACACGGAAAAGGTGCTCGCGGCGCTGAAAGCGCTGGCGCAGGACTGAAAAGAAAAGGCCGGGCATTCGCTGCCCGGCCCTTTTTGCATTTCGGCTCGCGAGCCCGTCAGGCCGCCACCGCCTTTGTATGGTTCAGCGGCAATTCGAAGAGGCCGAAGACGCTGGGATTGCGCTTCCAGGCATCGAGCGCGACCGCCAGCGAGGCGATGGCCCAGAACACCAGATATTCGATGCCGTGCCCGGCCCAGAACCAGCCGAGCCCATAGATCGCGATGATGGCATAAGCGGCCACCGCCATGACCCCGGCCGAAATGATGCCCACATACTTGGTGAACAGCCCGAAGGTGAGGCCGATGCCGCAGGTCAGCTCCATGACGATCGAGAGCACGACGAAGGCTTCCGGCGGCATGAGGCCTGCCTTGGTGAAGAAGCCGACGGCTCCCGAGAAGCCGATGATCTTGGAAATGGCATGGGGAAAGTAGAAGAGGCCGCAGAGAATCCGCGTCACGACGATTGGGTCGGAGACATCGAAGCGGGATTGAACGTTGGACATGACCAAGCTCCCGATATGCGCAGGCCCTGAATGCCTGCAAGCTCGCAATCAAGCTTGGACGAAAGCTTAGGCCCGGTATCCGGGTAGACATTGATTTCGGACAATCGCCCCGCGCGCTGCTGCAAACCGCGCTTGCTGCTGCGCACGGGGGCGAGCGTCAGGCTGGCGCGCCTTCCTTCAAGAGCTTCCAGGTGATGGAATCGAGGAGCGCCTCGAAGGAGGCGTCGATGATGTTGGGAGAGACGCCCACCGTGGTCCAGCGGTCGCCAGTCTCGTCCGCGCTCTCGATGAGCACCCGCGTCACCGCTTCCGTGCCGCCGTTCAGCACGCGCACGCGATAGTCGGTGAGGTGCAGGCCGGAAATGAACGGCTGGTACTTGCCGAGGTCCTTGCGCAGGGCCACGTCCAGCGCGTTCACCGGGCCGTTGCCCTCGGCGGCGGAGATCAGGGTCTCGTCGTCCACCTTCACCTTCACGATGGCCTCGGCCACGGTGACAAGCTCGCCCTGCGCGTTGTAGCGGCGCTCCACGTTCACCTTGAAGCGCTCGACCGCGAAATAGTCGGGCACCGAGCCGAGCATCCGCCGCGCCAGCAGGGCGAAGGAGGCGTCCGCCGCCTCGTAGGAATAGCCCAGCGCCTCACGCTCCTTCACCACCTCCAGTAGGCGGGAGATGCGCGGGTCCTTCTTGTCCACCGGCACGCCGAGGCGCTCCAGCTCGGACAGGACGTTGGAGCGGCCGGCCTGGTCGGAAACCATCACGCGGCGGCGGTTGCCCACCTTCTCCGGCGCGACGTGCTCGTAGGTGGCGGGGTCCTTCAGGATGGCCGAGGCGTGGATGCCGGCCTTGGTGGCGAACGCACTCTCGCCCACATAGGGCGCGTGCCGGTCCGGGGCGCGGTTCAGCATCTCGTCCAGCGTGCGGGAGACGTGGACCAGTTCGCCCAGCGCCTCTTCGCCCACGCCGATGTCGAAGCGCTCGGCGAAGTCCTTTTTCAGCAGCAGGGTGGGGATGAGCGAGCAGAGGTTGGCATTGCCGCAGCGCTCGCCGAGGCCATTGAGCGTGCCCTGGATCTGTCGCGCGCCGGCCCGCACGGCAGCCAGCGAATTCGCCACCGCCTGCTCGGTATCGTTGTGGGCGTGGATGCCGACATTGGTGCCAGGCACCACCTTCACCACTTCGGAAACGATCGCCTCCACCTCGTGGGGCAGCGTGCCGCCATTGGTGTCGCACAGCACCACCCAGCGCGCGCCGGCCTCATAGGCGGTGCGGGCGCAGGCGAGGGCGAACTCGCGGTCTTCCTTGAAGCCGTCGAAAAAGTGCTCGCAATCCACCAGCGCCTCGCGCCCGGCAGCAATCGCCGCCTCGACGCTCTCGCGGATGGAGGCGAGGTTCTCCTCCTTGGTGGTCTCCAGCGCCACCCGCACCTGATAGGCGGAGGATTTCGCGACGAAGCAGATGGCATCGGACTGCGCCGCCAGCAGCGCCGCCACGCCGGGGTCGTTGGAGGCCGAGCGGCCGGGCCGCTTGGTCATGCCGAAGGCGGTGAGGCGCGCCTTCGCCTCATGCTTCTCCGCGAACAGCTGCGTGTCGGTGGGATTGGCGCCGGGATAGCCGGCCTCCACATAGTCCACGCCCAGCCGGTCCAGCAGGGAGAGCACGCGCAGCTTGTCGGCCACGGTGAAATCGACGCCATTGGTCTGCGCTCCGTCGCGCAGGGTGGTGTCGAAGAGATAGAGGCGTTCCTTCGTCGGCATTGTTGTCTCTTTCCCCCGTCCGCCTAGGGCGTCAGCTCTTGCGGCGCCAGCCCCCTCACCCGTCTCGCGGCTGCGCCGCGATCCACCCTCTCCCGCAAGGGGAGAGGGGCTTCCCGGCCTGGCCTCCCCTCTCCCCTTGCGGGAGAGGGCGTCCCCGCTTGCCTCCCCTCTCCCCTTGCGGGAGAGGGC
>JAEWBL010000622.1 GCA_023391175.1 Pseudomonadota bacterium | reverse complement strand
CCACCTCCACCAGCCGCTCACGCGCGGCGGCGAAGATGAGGATGCCGGTGCGGCCCTTGGTCTGCGGGATGCCGTAGCTCAGGAAGGTCTCGATGGCCGCGTTGCGCGCCGCCGCCTTGAGCGCGAGGCGGGGCACCGCCTTCTCCGCCGCTCCGGGCATCAGCAGCGCCGCGGCGAGGATGACGAACAGCATGGACTGCAGCGCCAGCGCCGAAAGCGCCGGCATCGGATAGGCGAGCACGATGAGCCACGGCAGCACCAATGCCGCAAGGGACGCCCACAGGATGGAGAAGAAGGGATGCTGCACCAGCGGCGCCCGCGTCACCACCACCCGGATTTCGGCGGACGTCCTGGCCTCCGCCTGCGTCACCGCCTCGGCGATACGCTGGAGCGCGTGCTGCGGCAGGCCGTAGCGGCCCGCATCCTGGGTGGTCGTCGTCGTGGCGGTCTGCTCGTTCACGGAAGCTCTCCCCCGCGCCAGCGGGAACCGCAGTTTGCAGGCACACGGTAAAATCGCAAGGGCGGGCTACCAATCGCCCGAAGCGCCGCCGCCGCCGGAGGAGCCACCACCGCCCGACCAGCCGCCGCCGGAGGAGCCGCCGGACCAGCCGGAGCTGCTGCCGGTCCCCCATTCCCACGAAATCGGACCTCCGGCCACCGCGCCGCCCCGCCGCCTGCGGGCCGCAGGGCCGCCCGGACCGCCGCCGCGCATGACGCGCCAGATGATGAAGCCCATGAAGATGACCATCACCGCGAAGAAGATGAGGTTGTCCACCTCCTCTTCCGTCCAGTCGGAGGATTCCAGCTGCTTCGCGCGGGCCTTCGCCTCGTCCGGGTCGAGGTTCAGGATTTCGAGGATGGCGTCCGTGCCCTTGACGATGCCGGCCGCCATGTCGCCGGACTTGAAGGCGGGCACGATGGCGTTGCGGATGATGGTGGCCGACACCGCGTCCGTGAGGATGCCTTCCAGCCCGTAGCCCACCTCGATGCGCACCTTGCGCTCCGCGGGGGCGACGAGGAGAAGCACGCCGTTGTTCTTCTTCGCCTGCCCGATCTGCCACGTGCGGAACAGGCGGTTGGCGTAATCCTCGATGGAGGTGCCCTGTAGCGAGGGGATGGTGGCCACCACCAATTGGTCGGTGGCCTTCGCCTCCTGCGCCGCGAGCTTGGCGTCCAGCGCCGCGACGGTGCCGGCATCGAGCACATGGGCGGCGTCCACCACCCGCCCGCTGAGGGGCGGAAAGGTCAGCTCCGCCCATGCGGGCGCGACGGCGACGGGCGCGACGGCAAGGCACAGCGCCAGCAGGCCGGCCAGCACGACCGCGAGGCGGCCGGCAGGCCCGCGGCTCCCGAACGCGCGCAGATGGCCCATCTGGCGGCCCATCACCGTCACTCCGCGCTCAGTTGAACTTCACCTTCGGCACCTGCATCTGCTGCTCGGAGATGGTGAAGGTCTCCATGGGCTTGTAGGCGCGGTAGAGGGTGGCGGCCCAGAGCGCGCCGGGGAAGGTCTTCAGCTCGGTGTTATAGACCCGCACAGCCTCGATATAGTCGCGCCGCGCCACGGCGATGCGGTTCTCCGTGCCCTCGATCTGCGACTGGAGGGCGAGGAAGTTGGCGTTGGACTTCAGGTCCGGATAGGCCTCCGACACCGCGATCAGCCGGCCGAGCGCGGACGACAGCCCCGCCTGCGCGTCCTGGAACTGCTTGAACTGCGCCGGGTCGGTGACGGTGGAGGCATCGACCTTGATGGAGGTGGCCTTGGCCCGCGCCTCGATCACCGAGGTCAGCACGTCCTTCTCCTGGGCGGCATAGCCCTTCACCGTCTCAACCAGATTGGGAATGAGGTCCGAGCGGCGCTGGTACTGGTTCAGCACCTCGCTCCACGCCGCCTTGGCGCGCTCTTCCTCAGTGGGAATCACATTGACGCCGCAGCCCGCCAGCGTCAGCGCGGCAAGCATGGCGAACAGCGGTGCCCGCAGGCGGGCGAAGCCCTGAAACATCATGGAAACGCGAGCGGTAGACATGGTTGGCCTCTCCAAGTCCAAACACTTCCCGGCGCCGAGGCGCAACGGGGCGCTTATAGCACGGCGGGCGTCCCCGTCAGTCATCGGGAAAGTCACTGAGGATGCGGGGCGCGGGTGTTGTTGACCAAAGTTGGTCAGGGGCTTATCCTGCGACCCATGAAGCAGGTCAATCTCTACGAGGCCAAGACCCATCTTTCCCGGCTGGTGGATGCGGCGGCGCGGGGGGAGAGCGTCATCATCTCCAAGTCCGGCACGCCGGTCGCGAAGCTCGTGCCCCTTGGCTCGGGACCGGCCGATCTCACCCTCATCGGCGCCATGGCCGGGGAAATCGGCTTCGCCGCCGATTTCGACGCCCCGCTGCCGGAGGACGTGCTTTCCGCCTTCGAAGGTGGCGCAGATCTGGACCCGGTGGAGACGCCCCCTGTGGAGAGGGAGGGGTGAGGCTCCTCCTCGACACCAACATCGTGCTCTTCGCGCTCGCGGGCGACGGCAGGCTGCCGGCGGCGGCGGCCAAGGCCATGCAAGATGCCACGGCCATTCATGTGAGCGCGGCGAGCATCTGGGAAATGTCCATCAAGGTCGCGCTGGGCAAGCTCACGCTCGACATGGACCGGCTTCTCGCCGTGCTCGCGTCGACGGGCGTCGAGCGGCTGGACATCACCCACGCCCATGCGCGGGCCGTGCTCGATTTGCCGCCCATTCACCGCGATCCCTTCGACAGGATGCTGGTGGCGCAGGCGCTCTGCGAGCCCCTGCGCCTTCTCACCGCCGACCGCACCCTCGCCGCCTATGGCGACATCGTCCTGCCGGTGTGAGGGCCCTCACAC
>JAEWBL010000254.1 GCA_023391175.1 Pseudomonadota bacterium | reverse complement strand
TCGCCAAGACGCTGTCCGACCGCACGCACCGCTGCGACTGCGGATGCGTGATGGATCGGGACGTTGCGGCGGCGAGGGTCATCCTGCAGAGGGCGGGACATGGAACGGGGCCGGGACACGGCCTTCGGACGCCAAGCCAGCGGGTTACCGCATAGCTGGTCCGAGAAGCCGTCGCCCTTCAGGCGACGGAGTTGTCACCTCAGTCGACCGCCGCGACGAAGGAACGGGCGAAGCCGCCCCAGGTCCGCTCGCCGCGCACGAAGGCGCGGCCCTTCTCCGCGCAATCGCGCGCCGCCGCGCGGTCGGTGTAGAGGCGGTCGAGCTGCTCGACCAGCTCCTCGACCGAGGATTCCCCCCAGCCCCGGCGGCTGCCGTCAGGATCGGGAACGGACGGTTGATGGCGCAACGGCAGGCAATTGCCCTCGCCGATCAGGTCGAGATGACCGGTGTTGGCCGACAGGATCACCGGCACGCCGCAGGCCATCGCTTCCATGGCGACGAGGTTGGTGGCGCCCTCACAGCGGTTGGGGAAGATTGCCGCGTGGCAATCGGCCAGGATCGGAGCGATCTGGTCGCGGCTGAGAACCCCCATATCGATGAAGCCGTCCGGTGCAACGCCATGCGCCATCGCCCAGTCGACGATGCGCAGCCGGCCGTTCTCGCCGATGGCCGGCGGCGTGGGGGTATGGCGGGATTCGGCGATGCCGGCCGAGGTGTGCGGCCAGTGATTGTGCCAGGCGGTGACCAGCAGCGCGTCGGGACGACGGTCACGGAAGCGGCGGAAGGCGGCGAGCACGATGTCCTGCCCCTTGCGGAATTCGATCTTGCCGCCCGAGAAGACGACAAAGCGGTCGCCGAACCGCCCGGCCGGCGCCACCGGGGCCAGCTCTTGCGGATCCACGCCCTGGAACGCCAGCCCGACATTGCTGAACCCCTGCTCGGCCAGCAGGGTCCGGTTGTAGGTGGAATGCACGACGATCCGGTCGTAATCGCGCGCCCGCGCCAGCACGTCCGCGTCGAAGAGGGTGTTTTCGAAGGCGATGACCCCAACCGTGCGGCTTCCCCGCAGGCGCGACGCGACGCCCGGAACGAAGCCGTTGCCGAGCGCCTGCAGCACGGTGGTGCCCTCCAGGCACAAGATCTTATCGCCGGCCTGCTGGACGATGGCGGCGAGCCGTTGCTGGCTGTCCAGCAGCGGTTCGATCCGTGCCCGGTTCGCCGGCTGCAGCGCGCTCAGCAGGGGCCGTTCCGCCAGCAGCGGCGTCCGGCCCTGGTCGAGCAGATGCAGCGCGGTGTGGAGACCGACCAGACCCCAGCCATGGATTTCCGAAAGCTGCCACGTCAGAACGACAGTCTGTTGCATACAAAGGCCCCTCGACGCCGGTCGCGAACGCCGATGACCTTCATGCCGATGAGGATGGCTGCTATGGTAACGGGATCGCTTATCGAAACGCTCGGTTCTTTACGGTGCTCGGCGCTGAACTCGGATGACCTTCTCGATCGCCTTCATCGACCCGGCGCGGGGCGATTATACACCGGACACGCCCCATCGCCAGCCGCTTGGAGGATCGCAATCAGCACTCTGCTATGTGGCGGAAAGACTGGCGGCGGCTGGTCTGGCGGTCACAATGGTCAATGGCACGCGGACGCCGGGAACCGTTCGCGGGGTGTGCTGCGTCCCGATCTCGGCGATGTCCCTCGAGGCGCTGTGCAGCTTTGACGTCGTCGTCCTGCTCAACGGCTGCGCCCCGGAGCTGGTGCCGCGCCTGCGTGCGGCGCCTGGCGAGCGCAGGCTGGTCTTGTGGACTCAGCATGCCGCCGACGAGCCGGCCATCCGGGATCTGGCGAACCCGGCCTTGCGGGCCTGTTGGGATGGCTTCGCCTTCGTCAGCCACTGGCAGATGGCGGAATACCAGGCGGCCTTCGCCATCGACCCCGCCCGCTGCGCCATCCTGCGCAACGGCATCGCCCCTGCCTTCGCCGGTCTCTTCCAGCCGGACGAAAGCGTTCTGGCGGCCAAATCCTGGCCGCCTGTGCTGGCCTACACCAGCGCGCCCTTCCGCGGTCTGGACGTGCTGCTGGACAGCCTGCCCCACATCCGCGCGGACCTGCCGGGAACGCGGCTTCGCGTCTTCTCCAGCCTGGAGGGGTACCAGGTTCCGGCCGGCGAGGACCCCTTCCTCGCCCTCTATCAGCGTTGCCGGGACACGCAAGGTGTCGAGTATGTCGGCGCACTGTCGCAGAACGCTTTGGCGAGCGAACTCAAGGCCGTGACCTGCCTGGCGTATCTGAACCGTTTCGCCGAAACCTCCTGCATTTCGGCAATGGAGGCGATGGCGGCCGGCTGCCTGGTGGTGTCGAGCCACCTCGGCGCGCTCGCCGAAACCACGCAGGGCTTCGCCCAGCTCATTCCGGTAGCGCGGGAGCCGGCGGAGCATGCCGTGCGCTTCGCGCAAGCGGTGACGACCTCGCTCCGCCGGCTCCGCGAGGATCCCGCCGCTTGGGACCGGCAACTGCACGCGCAGGTCGATCACGTCACGAAAACGATGGTCTGGCCGCTCCGGACGCAGGCTTGGCTGGAGTGGCTCGGCGACCTGCGGCGCTCGGCACACCGCGCGTGCGTTGTGAGCGCACCGGCGGTCGATGCCGAGGCCTCCAGATCGCAGATCGCCGCCAGGATCGCCGCCAGTGTCGCCCACTCCCAGACGCATCTGCTTGAGGCGTTGAGCGCCCATCTGAACGCCGGCGCGCGGGAGGGAAACCGGCGGATTGCCGATGCCCGCTGGCAGGCGGAAGCCCACGGCCTGATCGCGCTGGTCGAGGGATCGCTCCGCCTCGACCACAACGAGGAGGAACGGCGTTCCAGCGTCTGGGCAACCCTGCGCGGGTACGACGCCTGGCTGGCCTACCACACGGCTTTGCCGAGCCTGCCGCGCGCGCCCGTCCCACCCGGCGGGCGCCGGGTCTATGACTGCTTCCAGTTCCACAATGAACTGGAGCTGCTGGAGGTGCGGCTGGCCGAGCTGTACGGGGTGGTGGACCGCTTCGTGCTGGTGGAGGCACCCTACACCCACGCCGGCGAGCCAAAGCCGCTCCATTATGC
>JAEWBL010000197.1 GCA_023391175.1 Pseudomonadota bacterium | reverse complement strand
GACGGCCGCGTGACGGCCGGCGAGCAGGCGGCGAAGTCCAAGCAGAATCTGCAGATCCCGGTGGAGTCGGCCGAGGCGCTGGAATTGGGCGACCTCATCCTGCGCGCGCTCGGCCGCAACCCGGTGTTCAACTCGGCGGCCATGCCGCTCCACGTGCTGCCGCCCATGTTCAACCGCTACGACGTGGGCATGAAGTTCGGCGCCCATGTGGACGGCGCCATCCGCGCCGTGCCGGGTGCCGGGCGACGGATGCGGGCGGATGTCTCCACCACCGTCTTCCTCACCGATCCCGACGACTATGACGGCGGCGAGTTGCTCATCGAGGACAGCTACGGCGTCCACGAGGTGAAGCTGCCCGCTGGCCATGCGGTGGTCTATCCCGCGAGCAGCCTGCACAGCGTCCGCGAGATCACCCGCGGCAGCCGCTGGGGCTCCTTCTTCTGGACCCAGTCCATGATCCCGGACGACGGCCGCCGCGCCCTGCTCTACGACCTCGACCTCGCCATCATGGCCGTACGCAGCCGGCTGCCGGACGACGAGGCGGCCGTGCTGCAGCTCACCAACGTCTATCACAACCTGCTGCGAAGCTGGGCGCAGATGTAAAGCCCGCGCGGCGTTTGAGCGACGGCAACGACAAAGCCACCGCTATTGCTTGATCTCGGGCTCCACCAGACGGGCCAGATTGCGCAGCGACTCCTGCCAGCCGAGATAGCAGGCCTCGACGGGAATGACGTCCGGGATGCCGCTCTGGGTGATCTCCAGCTCGGTGCCCATGGAAACCTTCTTCAATGCGATGGTCACATGGATGTCGCCGGGCAAGGCAGCCGTGTCGAAGCGGTCCGTGTAGCGCACGAGTTCGCCGGGGATCAGCTCGTGGAACTCGCCGCCGAAGGCGTCGCTGTGGCCGGTGGTGAAGTTGCGGAACGACATGCGGAAGGTGCCGCCGACCACGGCGTCGAGGTGATGCACCGTGCAGGTGTAGCCGTTGGGCGGCAGCCACTTGGCCAGCGCGTCGGCCTCGATGAAGGCGCGATAGACCTTCTCGGGGCTGGTGGTGAGGATGCGGTGCAGGCGGACGGAGCCGGGCATGTCTCTTCTCCCTGTCAGAGCACGCGCCGATCTGATCGGATCGCGCTCTAGAGGCGGCGGCGCCGCCCGTCACCCTAAGGACGGACGGCGCGCGACGCACCCGACACGGCGCGGATGTTTTTCCCGCTCACCCCACCTGCGGCAGGCGGTGGATGTATTTGTCGAGGGTGATGGGATAGTCCCGCACCCGCACCCCGGTGGCGTTGTAAAGCGCATTGGCCACCGCCGCGCCGACCCCGCACAGGCCGAGCTCGCCCACGCCCTTCGCCTTCATGGGCGAGGACATGGGGTCGGTCTCGTCGAGGAAGATGACCTCCTGGTGCGGGATGTCCGCATGCACGGGCACCTCGTAGCCGGCGAGGTCATGGTTGACGAAGAAGCCGTGGCGCGTGTCCACCGCGAGTTCCTCGAACAGGGCGGCGCCGACGCCCATGGTCATGGCGCCGATCACCAGGCTGCGCGCCGTCTTGGGGTTGAGGATGCGCCCCGCCGCGCACACCGCCAGCATCCGCCGCACCCGCGCCTCGCCGGTGGCCGCATCCACCGCCACCTCCACGAAATGGCCGGCGAAGGTGGATTGCTGGTAGCGCTTGCCGAGGTCGCCATATTCGATGGTGTCCTCCGCCGTCAGCCCGTCCGCGCCCGCCGCCTGGGCCAGGGGCACGGCCCGGTTGCCGGCGCGCACCTCGCCATCGGCGAACACGGCTTCCTGCGAATTGAAGCCGAGCTTGCGGGCCACCTCCTCGCGCAGCTTCACGCACGCTGCATAGACGCCGGAGGTGGCGTTGTTGGCGCCCCACTGGCCGCCCGATCCGCAGGAGGCCGGCAGATCGGAATCGCCCAGCACCACGCGCACCTTGTCGAGCGGAACGCCCATCATCTCCGCCGCCGTCTGGGCAAGGATGGTGTAGCTGCCGGTGCCGATGTCGGTCATGGCGGTTTCCACCGTCACCCGGCCCTCGCCATCGAGCCGCACCCGCGCGCCGGACTTCATGAGCAGGTTGTTGCGGAAGCCGGCGGCCATGCCGAGGCCCACCAGAACGTCGCCCTCGCGCACCTGCCCCGGCTTGGGATTGCGCCGGCTCCAGCCGAACCGTTCGGCGCCGAGGCGAAGACAAGCCACCAGCTGGCGCTGGGAGAAGGGGCGGTCCGGATTTTCGGGGTCGCGCTCCGTGTCATTGAGGATGCGGAACTCCACCGGATCGAGGCCGAGCTTTTCCGCCATCTCGTCCATGGCGATTTCCAGCGCCATCATGCCCGGCGCCTCGCCGGGAGCGCGCATGGCGTTGCCCTCGGGCAGGTTCAGGGTGGCGAGCCGCATGGCGGTCAGGCGGTTCGCGCCGGCATAGAGCAGGCGCGTCTGGTTCACCGCCGTCTCCAGCCCGCCGCCGGGCAGGTCGCCGGACCAGCTTTCATGGCCGATGGCGGTGATGCGCCCGTCCCGCCCCGCGCCGATGCGGATGCGCTGGATGGTGGCCGGGCGGTGGGTGGTGTTGTTGGCGATCAGGTGCCGGTGCAGCGCCACCTTCACCGGCCGCCGCGCCGCCCGCGCACCCAAGGCCGCCAGCAGCGCATCCGCGCGCACGAACAGTTTGCCGCCGAAGCCTCCGCCGATGAAAGGCGACACCAGCCGCACCTTGTCCTTGGGCAGGCCGAGCATTTTCGCGAGATCGCTGCGGCCCCACTCGATCATCTGGTTGGAGGTCCACACCGTCAGCCGGTCGCCCTCCCAGGCGGCGGTGGAGGCGTGGGGCTCCATCATGGCGTGGGACTGGTCGGGGGTGGAATAGGTGGCGTCGAGGCGCACGGCCGCAGCGGAGAAGGCGCCGTGGAAATCGCCCACCGCCGTGTCGGCCGCCCCGCCCATGCCGTCGCCCTTCTCAGGCTTCACGGCACTGTCCATGGCCTTGGCGAGGTCGAAGGCGCCTTCGGCGGGCGCATAGTCCACCTTCACCAGAGCAGCGGCAGCGCGGGCCTGCTCGAACGTGTCCGCCACCACCAGCGCCACGGCCTGGTGATAATGCTCCACCTCGGGCCCGGCGATGAGCTGCGCCGTGTTGTTGCTGCCCTTCTTCAGGGGGCCGGCATTGGCGGCGGTGACAACCGCGAGCACGCCCGGCGCCGCTTCCGCCGCAGCCGTGTCGATGGCGGTAACGCGGCCCTTGGCGATGGTCGTGCCCACCACGAAGCCGTGGGCGGCGGTGGGCGCCACGTCGTGCCGCTCATAGGCATAGGGCGCCGTGCCCGTGGTCTTGAACGGCCCGTCGATGCGCGGCAGCGGACGGCCGATGACCTTGAGCTGGTCGATGGGATTGTCGGCGGCAGGGGTCTCGAACTTCATGGGTCAGTTCCTCCCGTCCGCCAGCACGGCACCGAGGGTGCGCTCCACGAGCGTGATCTTGAAGGCGTTGTCGTTGGTCGGCTTGGCGCCGGCGAGCAGGCGCTCGCTGAAAGCCTTGGCGCCGCGCGGCAGCTCGACCTCCGCTTCCTCCACCCGCCACGGCTTGTGCGCCACGCCGCCCAGCGCGATGCGTCCTGAGCCGTCCTCCTGGATCACCGCCGCGACGGAGACCAGGGCGAAGGCGTAGGAGGCGCGATCGCGCACCTTGCGGTAGACCTGTCGCCCGCCTATCGGCTTCGGCAGGGTCACGGCAGTGATGAGCTCGCCGAGCTCCAGCGCGGTTTCGATGTGCGGCGTGTCGCCGGGCAGGCGGTGGAAGTCCGCAATGGCGATCTGGCGGGTGCGGCCGTGGGGCTGGATGGTCTCCACCACCGCATCGAGGGCGCGCATGGCCACCGCCATGTCGCTCGGATGGGTGGCGATGCAGGCGTCCGATCCACCGATCACCGCGAGCTGGCGCGAATAGCCGCCGAGCGCGGCGCAGCCGCTGCCGGGCACGCGCTTGTTGCAGGCCTGCGCGGGGTCATAGAAGTAGGGGCAGCGTGTGCGCTGGAGCAGGTTGCCGGCCGTGGTCGCCTTGTTGCGCAGCTGGGCGGAAGCCCCCGCCAGCAGGGCGCGGGAGAGCACCGGATAATCCCGCCGCACCCGCGCGTCGGCGGCGAGGTCGGTGTTGCGCACCAGCGCGCCGATCCTGAGGCCGCCGTCGTCCGTCGCCTCGATGCGGTCGAGGCCGAGGCCATTCACGTCGATGAGGTGGGCGGGCGTCTCGATCTGCAGCTTCATGAGATCGAGGAGGTTGGTGCCGCCGGCGATGAAGCGGGCACCGGGGGTCGCCGCCGCTGCGCCCGCGGCATCGGCCGGGCTCAGGGCGCGCTCGTAGGTGAAGGGCTTCATGCGCGCCTCCCGGCCACCTCGACGATGGCCTCCACGATGTTGGAATAGGCGCCGCAGCGACAGATGTTGCCGCTCATGCGCTCGCGGATTTCCGCCTCGCTGAGTTCGACAGGCACGGTGAGGTCGTCGGTGACATGGCTCGGAATGTCGGCCTTCACCTCGGCGAGCACCGCTACCGCCGAGCAGATCTGCCCCGGGGTGCAATAGCCGCACTGGTAGCCATCATGCTCCACGAAAGCCGCCTGCATGGGATGGAGCTGGTCGGGCGAGCCGAGCCCCTCGATGGTGGTGACGCTCTGGTGCTCGTGCATCAACGCGAGGGAGAGGCAGGAATTGATCCGCCGCCCGTCGACAATCACCGTGCAGGCGCCGCACTGGCCGTGGTCGCAGCCCTTCTTGGTGCCGGTGAGGTGGAGGGTTTCGCGCAAGAGGTCGAGCAGGGTGGTGCGGGTGTCCACCTCCACCTCGCGGATGACGCCGTTGACGGTGAGGGAGACCGTCGCGTGGTTGGGTCCGGTCCCCGCCGGCAGCGGCGCGGGCTGGGCCTCGGCGCCGCCGGGAAGGGAGGAGGCGACCGCCGCGGCGGCCCCGGCGAGGATCACCTCGCGCCGGTTGATATCGAGATCGGGGGAGCTCGCCATGGGTGCCTGATCCTCCTTCGGACGGGTGCCTGTGGCTGATGGAATCGGATGGGGCGCGGCCCAAGCGTGGCCGTTGCCGCAGGATGCGCATGGATGGGGCCGGCCGGCCAGAGGTCGCAGCCGAACCGGCGTCCAACGCGACCGCGCACGTGCGGTTCCGCACTGCGGGATCACGGAAACGTCAGGCGGTCATTGAGGAGTGGGCAAGAAGGCGTCGCCGACCCGGCCGCGCGGGGAGCGGGCCAAAACGACGATGAGGGGCGAAGGGAGCCTGCGGGGGGGGGCCGTGTTGGGCCCCCCGGGCCCCCCACAA
>JAEWBL010000195.1 GCA_023391175.1 Pseudomonadota bacterium | reverse complement strand
CGATCGAAATGCACCAGGGTGCCATCCTTGTCGAAAAGCAGCGCGGTCAGGTCTTGCATGGGCGGTCCGCTGGGGGAGGGGGCGCCGGCTGGCCGGCTCGACCACGGCGAAGGACGTCTTTAGTATCACGCGCATGTCATTGAGACGACCCGCCGCACCGCGCCGCTGCCCGACCGCGCCCGACGCCCTGCTGCGGGCCGCGGCGCCCCGGCCGGCAGGATTTCCGCTCGCCCTCTGCCTCGGGTTCCTTGCCTTGACGGCGGCGAGCCCGACGCGCGCGGCCGCGCCCCTGCCACCCGCCAAGCCCAAGGATCTCAAGGCGCCGACGGCCCCGGTGGTCGCGCGCCTGCCGTCGCTGCGCGCGGCACCGCTGCCGCCGAGACGCCCGCCGGAACTGGCCGAGGAGGAGGCAGAGGCGGAGCCCGGCGGACAGGAGGCGCAGGGCGAAGAGGCCGGGCAACGGGAGGGACCGGTGGACGTGGGGACGGCCGAGCGCTTCGTGCGTGAGCCGACCACTCCGGGCGGACGACCTCGGGTGGCGTCACGGGAGACGTCTCCGGATGCGGTGCCTTCCCCCGGCGGACCGGGGCTCTTGACGCCATCCGCGCCGTCTCCGGGGCCGGCCGCTCCCCTGGTGATGCCCTCCGCCTGTGCGGATCTCGTCGCGGCAGGCGAGATCGAGGCCGATCTCGACGTCTCCCTCTCCATCAATCCCGCATGCGGCCTGTTCGTCCCGGTGCGGCTCACCGCGGTGCGGCTCGGGGACGGGCGGATGATCCCGTTGAGGCCGGCGGCGGTGTCCCGCTGCGAGATGACGGTGGCGGCCGCGGCCTGGATGCGCGAGTCCCTGGCTCCCGCGGTCGCGGCGGCCGGCGGGGCGCTGGCGGCGATCCGGATCGCCGATTCCTACAATTGCCGTCCGCGCAATCGGGTGGCGGGCGCCAAGATGAGCGAGCACGGGCGCGGCAATGCGGTCGACGTCGGTGGCTTCGAACTCGGCGACGGACGGGCGTGGAGCGTGGCGAAGGGCGGCCTGCCCATGGCGCTGCGGGTGTCCATGAAGGACAGTGCCTGCACGCGCTTCGCGACGGTCCTCGGCCCCGGATCCGATGGCTATCACGAGGATCATATCCACGTGGACCTCGCCCAGCGCCGCAACGATTTCAAGCTCTGCCATTGGAATCTCGACGCGGGCACCGCAGTGGCGTCGCGCAAGGACAAGCCCGCGCCCAGCGCCCCGGCGGCGTCGGCGCAGGGCGAGGGCGGTGACGCGCACGACGGGGAGGCGGCCGGTCCGGATAAGGATTCCGCCGACAAGAATGCCGCTGCGGCTTCGGCCGGCAACGCCGCGGGCGAGACCGATGGCGGGCCTGCGCCGGCCGCCCCGCCCAAGGGCAACGCCGCGGGCGGGACGTCCAGGTCCGGAAAGGCCAGCCCGCCCAAGGATGGATCGTCCAAGGATGGATCGTCCAAGGATGGATCGTCCAAGAGGGGTCAGGCGAAGAGCGGTCAGGCCGGCAACGCGCAGCCTAAGAATGCGCAGAACAAGGACGGGGGCACCAAGCCCACCCCGTCGAAGCAGACCCAGCCCGACTGAACCTCTCGCGACCGCGGCGCTTCAGGGCGTGCGGGCCCACAGCCTCGGCCTGAAAGCGCCCGAGCAGATGCCCAAACAAAAAGGGCGCGGCCGAGCCGCGCCCTTTTAGCGTCCGATGGACGAAAGCTCAGAGAACCACGACCTCGGCGCCCACCGGAACGCGGCTGTACAGATCGATCACGTCCTCGTTGAGCATGCGGATGCAGCCCGAGGAGATCGCCTGACCGATGTATTCCGGCTGGTTGGTACCGTGGATGCGGAACAGGGTGTCCTGATTGCCCTGGTAGAGGTACAGGGCGCGGGCACCCATGGGGTTGTGCGGGCCGGGCGCCACGTAGGACGGAAGACCAGCGATGCGCTGGTGGATTTCCGGGGTGGGGGTCCAGCTCGGCCATTCGGTCTTGCGACCTACCTTGGCCTGGCCGCGGAAGGCGAGGCTTTCCTCGCCCACGGTCACGCCGTAGCGGATCGCCTTACCGTTGCCTTCCACGTAGTAAAGGAACTTGTTCGGAGTATCGACGACCACCGTGCCCGGCTTCTTATTGGTCGGATACTCAACGATATGCCGCGCGAACTCGCCCGAAGGCTTCACATTCGGGTACGGCTTGTTGGCAAGAAGCTGCTTGTCCCGCGCCGTCATTGCCGTATCCGGCGCCGGCGCAACCGTTCCGGAGATGCAGCCGCTGAGCATCAAACCCGTCAGCAGTGCCCCGACCGCTCGCCACATCATATCTCGCCTCTTCAACTCTTTCCTTGACGCGCAAGGAGGATTCGACCCGCGAAAATGAATTAACCCAATGTCCGCCTCGCTTGAAGGGTGTTCGGATGGGGAGCTGATGCTTGTGCGAAGGCGTTGCAGAAATGCCTCACAGATTGACCTTTCGGCACCCTCTTTGGAGTTTTGCAAGGTTTGGGGCGCCTACTCTTCGTATGACCGCGGAGAAGTCGCATCGGCTGCACAGTTTTGACGCAGTTGATGGCCAAATCTGAGGGGTCACGCGAAGGTGCCGCTGCGTAACGGCGCACCACACAGGAGTTGGGACATGTCGACCGGACACCAAGGGCTCAGCCCCCGGGAAGAATCGGATCTGAAGCGTACCGCGCAGAGCCAGCAGTGGCGCGACATCGGCATTTCTGCCGTCGCCGCAGCCGCCCAGCAGGCGAGCGACAAGAAGGCCACGGAGGCCAAGGCGGCCCAGGCCAACAAGGTGGTCACCCTCAAGGACATCGACTTCCTCGCCGCCTGAGCGAGAGCGATGGTTCTCCCGGAACCGGCGCGGGGGCCGGCCGGGGTGGCGACGAGCGACGCGCTGGCCGCAGGGTGTCACGTGTCGCCCGGCCAGGATGCCCGAGCCGGGAGAGTCATTCGAGCCGGCTGCAGCACGTTCGGACTGGCGGCGACATTGGATTGCCGCCGGGTGATGGGGCGGTATCCCGGGAGCGGAAACGGAGAACGGGCGGCAGCCGCAGTTCCCACGCGTCCCGCGGCGGGCTAGAAGGTCCGGCCGATCGGGGACCGCCGCATGATCTTCGCCTATACGCCCAGCCAGGGAAGTCTCGTGGCCGCCCCCGTAACGGATGGGCCCATACCCGAGGCCGCCGTCTGGCTTGATCTGATCTCACCCACCGAAGCGGACGACGCGCGCGCGGAAGCGTTCGCCGGCATTTCCGTGCCGACCCGCGAAGAGATGGGCGAGATCGAGCAGTCGAGCCGCCTCTATGTGGAGGGCGGCGCGCGCTACATGACCGCCACCATTCTCTGCGGCGCCGATACCGAGACGCCGGTGATGCTGGCCGTCACCTTCATCCTCACACGCGGCCGCCTCATCACCGTGCGCTACGGCGAGCCGCGCGCCTTCCCGTCCGTCGCCAACCGGCTCGGCAAGTCCTGTCCGGACACCATCAAGGGCGAGGATGTCCTGATCGAGCTGCTGGAGGCCGTGGTGGACCGGTCCGCCGACGTGCTGGAGCAGATCGGCGCGGACGTGGAGCGGATTTCGCGGCGCATCTTCGAGCGGTCGAGCGGCCGGGAGAATGCCAACCAGCGCTACCGCGCCATTCTCTCCCACATCGGCCGCAAGGAAGGGCTGGTGTCGTATGCCCGGGAAAGCCTCGCCTCCCTGCAGCGGCTCATTTCCTTCCTCGGGGCCGACACAGACGGATCGACCATCGCCAAGGATGGGAAGGCCAACATCAAGTCCATGAGCCGCGACGTGGCGGGCCTCTCCGACTACGCGAACTTTCTCGGCGACAAGCTCCAGTTCCTGCTGGATGCCACCATCGGCATGGTGGGCCTTGAGCAGAACAACATCATCAAGATCTTCGCCGTGCTCTCGGTGGTGCTGATGCCGCCGACGCTGATCGCCTCGATCTACGGCATGAACTTCCAGCACATGCCGGAGCTGGCGGAAACCTATGGCTATCCGCTCGCGCTCTGCGCCATGGTGGTGTCCGGTAT
>JAEWBL010000183.1 GCA_023391175.1 Pseudomonadota bacterium | reverse complement strand
CCCCGCACCAGGAATGGGCAATGCGGCCGTCCTTCACCATGTGCGCCGTCACCGCGCCGAAGGCGGTGCGGGCGAGGCCGATCCACTTCTCTTCGCCCAGGAAGGCTCCGGCGCGGGCCAGCGCGGCGATCACGAGGCCATTCCAGTCGGCCAGTACCTTGTCGTCGCGCCCCGGTCGCACGCGCCCCGCCCGTCGAGCCAGCAGCTTCTCGCGCAGCGGCCCAAGCCGCGCCTCATCCTCAGGGGAGACGACACCGGCATCGGTGCGGTTGAGGATGTTCCCGGCCTCCCAGTTTCCAGCCTTGGTCACGTCGTAGATACGGGCGAAGACGGCGGCATCCTCCGCCCCCAGCACCTCTTCGATCTCCGCCAGCGACCAGACGTAGAAGCGCCCCTCATGGCCTTCCGAATCCGCATCGAGGCTCGCTGTGAAGGCACCCGAGCGGGCCAGCATCTCCCGCTCCAGCCAGCCGACCGTCTCACGGGCGCGCTGCAGGAAGAGCGCATCACCGGTGTCCGCATAGGCCAGCGCCAGCAGCTCCAGCAGCAGCGCGTTGTCGTAGAGCATCTTCTCGAAGTGCGGGACGAACCAGATCTCGTCCACCGAATAGCGGGCGAAGCCGCCGCCGAGATGGTCGTAGATGCCCCCCTCGCACATGCGGTTGAGGGTGAGGGCAACCAGCGCCTTCATGGCGTCGTCGCGGTTGCGGGTGCCGGCACGCCAGAGCAGTTCCAACAGGCCTGACTGTGGGAATTTCGGCGCGCCCTTGAGGCCGCCATGCACCGGATCGATCAGCGGCACGAGGCGACGGGCGGCGTCGTCGAGATCGGCGATACCGATGGAAACGCCCTGCGTCGGCTGGGCCGCCTTCTTCAGGCGGCCGAGGATGGCTTGCGCGTTCTTCTCCACCTTTTCCGGGCTCTCGGAGAAGACGGAGGAGACCTGCTGCAGCACCTCGGTGAAGCCGGGTCGGCCATAGCTCGCCTTGGGGGGAAAATAGGTGCCGCCCCAGAATGGCCGGCCTTCGGGATCGAGGAACATGGTGAGCGGCCACCCGCCGCTCTGGCCGAGCTGCTGAAGCGCGGACATGTAGATTTGGTCCACGTCCGGCCGCTCTTCCCGGTCCACCTTGATGTTCACGAATAGCGCATTCATCAGCGCGGCCGTCTCCGGGTTCTCGAAGCTCTCGTGGGCCATCACATGGCACCAGTGGCATGCGGCATAGCCCACCGACAGGAGGATGGGCTTGCCCGTGGCGCGCGCCTCGGCGAACGCCTCTTCCCCCCATGGCCACCAGTGCACCGGATTGTCCTTGTGCTGGAGCAGGTAGGGGCTCGTCTCGCGGGAGAGGCGATTGAGGCTCATGTCGGAAATCCTTCGGCGTCGGACCGGCTTTGAAGGCAACGGGATCGCAGGATAAAGGTTCAGGCGAAGAAACGGGGTGCGGGGCGTCTGGTCCGGGGCGCCGTGCAAATCCGCAGCCATCTGCCTGGAGGATCAGGCCATGTCCGGTGAAACCGCCAGCGACACCATCTTTGCCCTGTCGTCCGGCCGGCTGCCGGCCGGGGTCGCCGTGGTCCGTGTTTCAGGGCCGGAGGCCGGCGTGGCGGCGCTGGCGCTCTCGGGTACCCGGCCTCCGCCGCGCATGGCCCGCTATTCGACCCTCAACCATCCCGCGACGGGCGAGGCCCTGGACCGTGGGCTGGTGCTGTTCTTCCCCGGCCCCGCCAGCGCCACGGGGGAAGACGTGGTGGAGCTGCATCTCCACGGCGGTCGGGCGGTGGTCGCGGCCGTGCTGCGTGCCCTAGGTACCCTGCCCGGCCTGCGTCCCGCGAACGCGGGCGAATTCACCCGACGCGCCCACGCCAACGGCAAGTTGGACCTCGCAGAGGTCGAGGGACTGGCCGATCTCATCGCAGCCGAGACCGAAGCGCAGCGGCGGCAGGCCCTGGCGCTCGCTTCGGGCGTGCTCTCTGCCCGCGTGACCAGCTGGCGGGAGGGGCTCGTCTCCGCTCTCGCCCTCCTGGAGGCGGGCATCGATTTTTCCGACGAAGCCGACGTCGCGGAGGATGTGGCGCGGCAGGCGCTGGACATCATCGGCGGTCTTCAGCGCGAACTGCGCGCGGCCCTGGCCGATGCGGAGCGCGGGGAGCGAGTACGGGATGGGCTGGTCGTCGCCATTGCCGGCCCGCCCAATGCCGGAAAGTCCACCCTTCTGAACCGCCTCGCCGGCCGTGAGGCGGCCATCGTCTCCCCTGTTCCTGGCACCACGCGCGATGTGCTGGAGGTGCATCTGGAACTGGCCGGACAGGCCGTGACGCTGCTCGACACTGCCGGCCTGCGCGAGACGGCCGACGCCGTGGAAGCGGAAGGCGTGCGGCGGGCGCTC
This sequence comes from Pseudomonadota bacterium, assembly GCA_023391175.1. GTDB lineage: Bacteria > Pseudomonadota > Alphaproteobacteria > Rhizobiales > Xanthobacteraceae > Xanthobacter. Next base: position 6,351 of record JAEWBL010000183.1, on the reverse strand, counting down.
GCCCGCGCTGAGGCCGCGGACGCGGTGCTCTGGCTGAGCGAGGACGGGAGCGAGCCTCCGGCGGCCTTTTCATCCGCCATTCGGGTGAAGACGAAGATCGATCAGGGGGGCCCCGCGCCGGAGGGCTTCATTGGCCTGTCCGCGGCGAGCGGAACCGGCATCGAGGAGGTGGTCGGTGCCATCGCGGGGCGGGCGGAAGCCTTGTGCGGCCGTGAGCCGGCGCTCGTGACGCGCGAGCGCCAGCGTCTCGCTCTCGAAATGGCCGCGCGTCATCTGGAGCGGGCGGCCGGCGACTTCGGCGGGCACGAGGAACTGCGGGCAGAGGACGTCCGCCTCGCGGTGCGGGCGCTCGACCAGACCATCGGGCGCGTGGATGTGGAGGATGTGCTGGACGCCCTCTTCAGCACCTTCTGCATCGGCAAATGAGCGCCGGCGCGGCGTGTTTCACGTGAAACATTCCGCTCCGCCTTGACGGCGCCCCAGAACCGGCGTTTCCAGAGGGGTAATATCCCTCTGTCCCGGACCCCCATGAACGGAACGCCCCACCCGCACGCCTTCGATGTCATTGTCGTCGGTGGCGGACATGCCGGATGCGAAGCCGCCGCTGCCGCGGCGCGTGTCGGCGCGCGCACAGCGCTCGTTACCCATGCGCAGGCCACAATCGGCGCCATGTCGTGCAATCCTGCCATCGGCGGTCTCGGCAAGGGCCATCTGGTGCGCGAGATCGATGCGCTCGACGGGCTGATGGGGCGGGTGGCGGACCAGGGTGGCATCCAGTTTCGCGTGCTCAACCGCCGGAAGGGGCCGGCGGTGCGCGGCCCCCGCGCGCAGGCGGATCGGAAGCTCTATGCCCGCGCCATGCAGCAGGCGCTCTCCGAGCAGTCGGGCCTTGTCGTGATTGAAGGCGAGGCCGACGACCTGCTCGTGCGCGACGGCCGCGTGACCGGGCTGCGCCTTGCCGACGGACGGGAGCTGACCTGCGGCGCGGTGGTGCTCACCACCGGCACCTTTCTCAACGGGCTGATCCATCTCGGCGAAGAGAGCTATCCCGCCGGGCGCATGGGCGAGAAGCCGGCCCTCGGCCTCTCCCCTGCCCTCTCGCGTCTCGGCTTCGCGCTCGGCCGCCTCAAGACCGGAACGCCGGCCCGGCTCGACGGCGGCACCATCGATTGGGCCAGCCTCGAGATGCAGGCCGGCGATGATCCGCCGGAGCCTTTTTCGGCGCTCACCACGCGCCTCCCCAATCCTCAAGTGGACTGCGGCATCACCCGCACCACGCACGCGACCCACGCACTGATCCGGGAGAACCTCTCCCGCTCGGCCATGTATTCCGGCCGCATCGGCAGCACCGGGCCGCGCTACTGCCCGTCCATCGAGGACAAGATCGTCCGTTTCGGCGATCGCGACGGCCACCAGATTTTCCTGGAGCCGGAGGGGCTGGACGATCCGACCGTCTATCCCAATGGCCTGTCCACCTCCCTGCCGGCCGATGTGCAGGTCGCCTTCCTGCGCACCATTCCCGGTCTGGAACAGGTGGCGGTGCTGCGGCCCGGGTATGCCATCGAGTACGACCACGTGGACCCGCGCGAGCTTGCGCCCACCCTGGAGACGAAGCGCGTGGCCGGCCTGTTCCTCGCCGGCCAGATCAACGGCACCACGGGCTATGAGGAGGCGGCTGCCCAAGGGCTGCTCGCCGGCCTCAATGCGGCCCGACGCGCTGGCGGATCGGACGGGATCGTGCTCGACCGGGCCGAGGCCTATTTGGGCGTGATGGTGGACGATCTGGTCACGCGCGGCGTGAGCGAGCCCTACCGCATGTTCACCTCGCGTGCCGAATATCGGCTCACGCTGCGGGCCGACAATGCCGACCAGCGCCTGACCGCCCGTGGCTCGGAACTGGGGCTGGTGGGTGCCGAACGGGTCACGCATTTCCGGAAACGCGCACAGGCGCTGGAGGCGGCGCGGGCGCTCACCCGCAGCCTCGCGCTGACCCCTACTGAAGGGGCGCGGCACGGGCTTTCCGTGAACAGGGACGGCCAGCGCCGAAGCGCCTTCGACCTTCTCGCCTACCCCGACATCGACATGGCGCGGCTCGCGATGATCTGGCCCGAGCTGTCCGCGCTTCCCCCTGCCATCGCGGAGCAGGTGGAGATCGATGCGAAGTATGCGGTCTACCTGGAGCGGCAGGCTGCGGACATCCACACCCTGCGCAAGGACGAGGCGCTCGCCCTGCCGGAAGGGCTGTCCTATGCCGACCTGCCGGGGCTGTCGAACGAGCTGAAGCAGAAGCTGGAGCGAGTGCGCCCGCGGACGGTGGGCCAGGCGGGCCGCATGGAGGGAATGACCCCGGCCGCGCTCGCGCTGATCGCCACCCACGCGCGGCGGGCCGGCGGGCGATCCGCATGACGCCGTCAAGCGGGCTGTGGATCACGGGGATGGAGGCTCGCTGATGAAGGGGGCATCTGCCGCTGGTGACGACGCGGGGCGCGCCGTAGTCGAGCGGATGGTTTCACGTGAAACACTGCGCCGGCTCGACATCATCGCCGACCTGCTGCGCAAGTGGCAGAAGACCATCAATCTGGTTGCGCCGGCTACGCTGCCGGACGTCTGGAGCCGGCATATCGCCGATTCGCTGCAATTGATTAACCATGTTCCGGCGGACGCGGCCCGGTGGGTTGACCTTGGCTCTGGCGGGGGATTCCCCGGGCTCGTGGTCGCGGCGGCTCTGACCGAGCGGCCGGGCGCCGAAATCCATCTTGTCGAGAGCGACACCCGCAAGTCCGCCTTCCTGCGCGAGGCGGCACGGGCGGCGGAGCTTCCGGCAAGCGTCCATGCCCAGCGGATCGAGCAGGTTTCCCAAGCCCTTGCGCCGGGAACGCAGGTGGTTTCGGCGCGTGCGCTGGCGCCTCTACCGAAGCTCCTGGAGCTGGCGGAGCCGTTCCTCGCCGCCGGCGCGCTCGGGGTGTTTCCCAAGGGCCGCGACGCCGAACGCGAATTGACCGAAGCCCGCAAAGGCTGGACACTCGATTGCGATCTTCGCGCCAGCGTCAGCGACCGAGAGGCGCAGGTTCTTCTCGTGAGGAGCGCCAGGCGCAGCAGCAAATAGCCACCCCGCCGGGAAGGCGCGCCGCACAAGGCCGGCGCCGCCCGGTGGACGTTCTCATCCGCGGGGCGCGCCGCGCGGAACCAGATCCAAGGGGACCACGGGCCATGAGCCAGGCTGATTATTCCTCGGGAGCCGATCTTTCCCCGTCGCCGCGCGTGCTGGCGCTCGCCAACCAGAAGGGCGGCGTGGGCAAGACCACCACGGCCATCAATCTCGGCACCGCGCTGGCGGCCATCGGCGAGACCGTGCTGGTGGTGGACCTTGATCCCCAGGGCAACGCCTCCACCGGCCTCGGGATCGACCGCCGGTCGCGCAATGTCTCCACCTACGACGTGCTGGTGGGTGAAGCCACCATGCGTGAGACCGTGATGCCGACCGGGGTTCCGCAGCTCTATGTGGCGCCCTCCACCCTCGATCTCTCCGGGCTGGAGCTGGAAATCGCCGCCGAGCGTGACCGCGCCTATCGCCTGCGAGATGCCCTCAAAGCCCTCGCCGCCGATCCGGAGGCGCCGCGCTTCTCCTATGTGCTGGTGGACTGCCCCCCGTCCCTGTCGCTCCTTACCGTCAATGCCATGGCGGCGGCGGACGCCATCGTGGTGCCGTTGCAGTGCGAATTCTTCGCGCTGGAAGGTCTCTCCCAGCTGATGAAGACGGTGGAGCAGGTTCGGGTGGGGCTCAACCCCAGCCTCACCATCCACGGCATCGTTTTGACCATGTATGACGGCCGCAACAACCTCTCGGAGCAGGTGGTGCAGGACGTGCGTCAGTTCATGGGGGACAAGGTCTATGAGACCATCATCCCCCGGAACGTGCGTGTCTCGGAAGCGCCCTCCTATGGCAAGCCGGTCCTGCTTTATGACCTCAAGTGCCTGGGCTCCCAGGCCTATTTGCGGCTCGCGTCGGAGGTGATCCAGCGCGAACGGGCGGCACGGGCGGCGGCTGCGGCCTGACAGAAGACCAGAGGGACGGGACCAAGATGGCGGATGAACAGCGCTCCCGGCTCGGGCGGGGGCTTGCCGCGCTGATCGGCGAGATGGGGGAGCCGCAGGCGGCGCCGGCGCGCGGCACAGGCCCGCGGGGCGGGCCGCGGCGCATGCCCATCGAGCAAGTGAAGGCGAACCCGCGCAACCCGCGCCGGGCCTTTCTGGAGGAGGGGCTGGAAGATCTCACCGCCTCCATCCGCGAAAAGGGCATCATCCAGCCCATCGTGGTGCGGCCACTGAAGGGCTCGGACAGCTTCGAGATCGTCGCTGGCGAGCGCCGCTGGCGCGCCGCTCAGCGGGCGAGCCTGCATGAGGTTCCGGTGGTGGTGCTGGAACTCAGTGATCGGGAGGCGCTGGAAGTCGCCATCATCGAGAACGTCCAGCGCGCCGACCTCAATCCGGTGGAAGAGGCGCAGGGCTACGAGGCCCTGATGGACGAGTTCCAATACAACCAGAACGATTTGTCCAAGGTCATCGGCAAAAGCCGCAGTCACATCGCGAACACGCTGCGGCTGCTGAAATTGCCCGCCTCCGTGAAGGGGCATCTGGCGGAGGGGCGGCTCAGCGCCGGCCATGCGCGGGCCCTTCTCGCCGTCTCCGATCCCGAAAAGGTCGCCCGCGAGGTGATCGCCAAAGGTCTCACCGTTCGGGATGTGGAAGCCCTGTCCAAGGCGAAGACGCCCCCTGCCCCGGTGAATGGGCGCGGTCTGCCGGCTCCCGCCCCGGAGCGCAAGAGTGCAGACACCCGCGCGCTGGAGAAGCGGCTGACTGATGCGCTGGGGTTGGCCGTAAGTCTTGAGGGCAAGGGCGATGCGGGCGAACTGCGCATCCGCTACGCGAGCCTCGACCAGCTCGACGAAATCTGCCGCAGGCTCGGCCTGGATTGACGTCTGCCGAATTGGACTAAGAAAAAGGCCGGGCATCTGCCCGGCCTTGCTTCGTTGAGATCCTGGCCGCGTCTTCTTGCGACGACGCGGCCAGATCTGAAAAAATCAGGCCGCCGCCTTGCGACGGGTGGTCTTCTTCGCAGGGGCGACGGGCGCCTTCTTGCGGGTCTGGCCGAGGCCCATGTTCTTGGCGAGTTCGGAGCGGGCCGCAGCATAGGCCGGGGCGACCATGGGATAATCCTTCGGCAGGCCCCACTTCTCGCGGTAAGCCTCGGGGGTCATGCCGTAGCTGGTGCGCAGGTGCCGCTTCAGAGACTTGAACTTCTTCCCGTCTTCCAGGCAGATGATGTATTCGGGCGTCACCGACTTCTTGAGCGGCACGGCCGGCTTCTGCTCTTCCACCTGCGGCGCGGCCGGCGTGCCCAGCTGGCCGAGCGCGCGATAGACGGACTCGATGAGACCGGGAAGCTCGGCGGCCGCGACGCTGTTGTTGCTCACGTACGCGGCAACGATGTCCGCGGTGAAGTCGATGAAGCTCGGCGACGGAGTATTGGACGCGGAGTCGCTCACGGGAGTCCCTTTCTGTTCTTCGCTATGGCGAGCGGGCAATGCGGGGAGCGGTTCGAATGCGATCGGGTCAGGATGATCCTCGATCACATGCTCCGCCTGGGCTGACGCCGCATCGGCTGACTAAGTTTCACGGTTAATCTATATCACCTCGTCTTGTAAATACAATCCACACGGAAAAACTCTTCAAAACCGAGCAATAGAGCCGGTTTGCGGCTGTCGAGCCGGGGCCATTCCCGGATCAGCCGGGCCAGATGATCCTTGTCAGATCAGCGAATCGGGGGCTGGACAGATGAAAACAACGGCACCCGGAAGTGTTCCCGGCCTGCCGGCGTTGAAGGCAGGGCGTCCATAGCCGGGGAGATACTAGGGCGAGGGCGGCATGCGCTGTTCTTCTGTCAGGCCGGCAACAAGTACATGCTTCGATTTGTACAACTTTCGAGTGCGACGCCGGCCGAGGTTTCCCTGGCGTCGCTGCCTGCCCTGCCCTGCTTTGGCGGAACGCAGGGCCGTCTTGAGCTTGTCGGTAGCGAACGCATGGGAGCCATGTCGTTTACGCTGGCGCACGGGTGCGAACCGCGTTAGGTGGGGCCGTCCCGGCCCGGGCAAGGGCGGTTTTCAGATTTGCGGTGTGATGGCGCCCCGGGAACGCATCAGCCGCGCCAGGGCTTCCCGCGCGGCGGGGACGAGGATGCCATGCCACGTGCCGTCGCCGGCCCCGAAATCGAGCGTCTGATCCAGCTTCTGGCCCGGCTTCCGGGCCTCGGCCCGCGTTCGGCGCGCCGGGTGGCCCTGCACCTCATCAAGA
>JAEWBL010000130.1 GCA_023391175.1 Pseudomonadota bacterium | reverse complement strand
CAGATAGACCACGCCGAACACCAGCCCCAGCCCCGCGATCACGGCGAGCGTGGTCTCGATCCAGGGATAGGACGTGATCTCGACGAAGTGCGTCAGCGCCGCCTCCAGCCCCACCGCGAGGGCCACGAGCAGCGCCAGCGCCAACCCCATGGATTTCAGCAGCACGCCGCGCAGCAGCGGCGAGAAGGTCTGTCGCAAGGCGAGGATGGCGGCGGCGAGCATGATCGTTCCCGGTGAGCGCGGACCTTCAGGCGCGAGCGAGAGGTAGGGTGTGCGGCCCTCCGGCTCAAGTGCGGAAGGCAAGATCAAGCCCGCGCGGCGCCTGAGCGCGGCAACAGCATCACAGCGTGACGCGCACCGCGTTCGTCACCTGCAGAACGCCCCACTGGTGGAAGCGCTCGGAATAGAGCTTGCGGATTTCGGCCAGCTTGGCCGCCGCCTCCGGCGTGTCGGGGTGATAGATGAGCACGAGGCGCATGCCCTCGCGCACCACCTGCGCCGTGCCATGGGCCTCGCCCTTCACCTGGCCGTAGGCGGCGATGACGGTGAGGCCGTCCGGGAAGCGCGGTGTCACCTCCTTGGCGAGGAAGCTTTCCCATTCCTGCTCGCTCACCCCGCTGCCGTCGGCGCTGGCGAGGCCGAAGAGCAGCTTGGTCTCGATCATCACCACGCTCATGCCGGGCTGGAGCGTCGCGGGGGCGGCCTCCTCCGCGCGGGCGGCGGCAAGGGGCAGGAGGAGGAAGCCCAGGAGACAGCCCAGCAGGAGCGCGGCGCATCGCCACGCTTGGCGGCGTCCGGCGGCAAGGGGCATGGCAAGCGAGGTGGGACACAAAGTCGGAAGCGGCATGGGAATCGAGGCTCCGCGAGGACCCGAGGATTGGCGGCCCGGCGCCCGACCGCAAGCGCGGCTGTCCGGTGCTTCGAGAGGCCGGGCGGCCAAGGCGCGAACGAACGTTCACTCTTGCATCGCAGACGCGTCTGCATTATTGCGAACGAACATTCGCTCTCGTTCGGTCCAAGGTGCCGATCCGCCCAGATGTCACGCCCTTTGCCAGAGACTGCACTCCGCGAGGCCGCCGCCCCGCGGCCCGATCACAAGCAGGAGCAGCGCAAGCGCATCCTCGATGCCGCCATGGTCTGCTTCGGCCGCGACGGCTTCCATGGCGCGTCCATGCAGAAGATCTGCGCCGAGGCGGGCATGAGCCCGGGGGCGCTCTACCGCTATTTCCCTTCCAAGGAATCCATTATCGCCGCCATTGTCGAAGGCGAGCGGTCCGAACGGCTCGCCATGTTCGACATGATTACGCAGGCGCCGTCCGTGCTCGGTGCGCTGGCGGCCTGCCTCGGCGAGTTGCTGAGCGGGCGCAACATGGCGACGGCGCGGCTCGGGCCGGAGATCATGGCCGAGGCGATCCGCAACGAAGACCTGCGCAACACCATGGCCGCCTGCGAGGCGGAGACCAGCGTTCTGCTGGCCGAAGCGCTCACCACGGCGGTGAAGCAGGGCGAGATCGATCCGGCCCTCGACCTCGAGACCATCTGCATCGTCATCCAGCTCATCGGCGACGGCGTAATCCTGCATCACCAGCTTCATCCCGAATGGAAGCTGGAGGCGCGGATGCCGGCCATCGAGGCCATGGTCCGCCGCATGCTGGCCCCGGCCCAACCGAAAGCGGTGCCGGAATGACACGCACAATCAAGAACTGCTTCGCCATCGCCTTACGTCACGGGAATGCCGCGGTTGAACCGCACGGTCCCGCGCTCCTTCGGAACGAGGTTCTTTCCACCATGTCCGCGTCCGTCCGCCCGGCGCTCCGTCCCGCCCCCTCTGCGGCCTCCCGCCTCGCCATCTCGGCCTCGCTCGTCCTCGCCGCCGGCGCCCTCCTCGCGCCGCCCGCGATCGCGGCCGAGCCCGCGGCGGCAGCCGAGGCCGCCCGTGCGTCGGCCCTGTCGGTGACGGTGGTGAAGCCGCGGCCGGACACCATGGCCGACACGCTGCTCGTCACCGGCTCCATCAAGCCGCGCGAGGAGATCGAAGTGGGGCCGGAAATCGAGGGCTATCGCCTCGTCGAGATCCTGGTGGAGGCCGGCGACCGGGTGGAGAAGGGCCAGGTGCTGGCCCGCCTCTCGCGCGATGTGCTGGAGACCCAGCTCGCCCAGAACACCGCCTCCGCCGCCAAGGCCCGCGCCGCCATCGCCCAGCAGCAGGCGGCCCTCGACCAGGCCATCGCGCAGGAGACCGAGGCCACCGCCGCGGTGGAGCGCACCCGCCAGCTCAGCAAGACCGGCACCTCCTCCCAGGAGCAGTTGGAGCAGCGCGAGCGCGCCGCGAAGGTCGCCACCGCCCAGGTCGCCGCGGCCCGCGAGACGCTCATCGCCGCCCAGGCGGAAGCGGTGTTCGTGAAGGCCCAGCGCGACGAGATCGAGGTGAAGCTCAAGCGCACCGACGTGCGCGCCCCCGCCGCCGGCCTCGTGCTGTCACGCGAGGCGAAGCTCGGCGCCATCGCCCTCTCCACCCGCGCCGCGCCCCTGTTCCGCATCGCCGAGGACGGCGCCATGGACCTCGACGCCGACGTGCCGGAAGGCTCCATGCCGCGCATGAAGGACGGGCTTTCCGCCCAGGTCGTGCCCGCCGGCTTCGAGGAACCCCTCGGCGGCAAGGTCCGCCTCGTCTCCGCCGAGGTGGACCGCGCCTCGCGCCTCGGCAAGGTGAAGATCGCTCTGCCCGACGACCCGCGCCTGAAGTCCGGCGCCTACGGCCGCGCGGTGATCGCCCTCGGCGAGGTGAAGGGCCTCAGCCTGCCCCAGTCCGCCGTCATGTTCGATGCGGAGGGCGCCTATGTGCTTACCGTCACGGACGGCATCGTCGGCATCCAGCGCATCACGCCCGGCCTGAAGAAGGAGGGCCGCATCCTCGTCACCGAGGGGCTTTCCGCCGATGCCGACGTGGTGGCGCGGGCCGGCAGCTTCCTGCGCGACGGCGACCGGGTGACACCGGTGCGGTCGCAACTCTCCCTCGGCGAGGCGCGCTGATGGCTCTCAACGTCTCCGCCTGGGCGATCCGCAAGCCCGTCCCGGCCCTCGTCTTCTTCTTCATCCTGACGGCGCTCGGCATCGTGCATTTCCGGGAACTCCCGGTGACGCAGATGCCGAACATCGACCTGCCCATCGTCATGGTCACCGTCACCCAGTCCGGCGCCGCCCCGAGCGAGCTGGAGACGCAGGTGACGAAGAAGGTGGAGAACGCCATCGCCGGCATCTCCGGCGTCAAGCACATCACCTCCTCCATCAGCGAGGGGGCGAGCGTGACGCTGGTGGAATTCCACCTCGAAACGCTCGTGGACCGCGCCGTGAACGACACGCGCGACGCCATCACCAAGATCCGCATGGACCTGCCCCGCTCCATCGACGAGCCGCAGATCCAGCGCATCGACATCGAAGGCCTGCCCATCGTCACCTACGCGGTCTCCGCGCCGAACATGACGACGGAGCAGGTGAGCTGGTTCATCGACGACACCCTCGCCCGCGCCCTTCAGGGCGTGCGCGGCGTGGCGCAGGTGAAGCGGCAGGGCGGCGTGGACCGCGAGATCCGTATCGCGCTCGACCCCGACCGGCTGATGTCGCTCGGCATCACCGCCGCCGAGGTGAGCCGGCAATTGCGCGCCACCAATCTCGACGTCTCCGGCGGCCGGGGCGAGGTGGGCACGCAGGAGCAGCCCATCCGCACGCTGGCCGGCGCCTCCTCGGTGGAAGCGCTGGCGGATACCCGCATCGTGCTCTCCAACGGGCGCTCCGTGCGGCTCGGCGAGCTTGGCACCGTGGTGGACGGCGCGGCCGAGCAGCGCGTGTTCGCGCGCCTCGACGGCAAGAGCGTGGTGGCCTTCGGCGTCTACCGCGCCAAGGGCTTCTCGGACGTGACGGTCTATGACCGCGTGACCGAGGAACTCGCCAAGCTGCGCGCTGCCCATCCCGACGTCTCCATCACCGAGATCGACACCACGGTCCGCTTCACCAAGTCGGACTACCAGAGCGCCATGCACACGCTGATCGAGGGTGCCATCCTCGCGGTCATCGTGGTGTTCCTGTTCC
>JAEWBL010000082.1 GCA_023391175.1 Pseudomonadota bacterium | reverse complement strand
GTGCAATACCTGCTGTTGCGCATCCCGCGCTCGGTAGCAGGCGCGCAACACATCGTCGAGGCGCTCGACCAGGCAGCGCTGGCCGCCCGGCGTCCGGTGACGCGTGCTCTTGCCGCCCAGGTGCTGGCGACCGCGCTGGCCGATCTGCCGGACGAGGCGCCTCCGGGCACATCTCCCCAGTCGGAAGATTGAGGAGCATGCACGGGCGGCGCAATGTCATAGAGTGGTCATCCAAGCCAGCCATGGTCCGGCCGGTTTCCGCCATTGGGGCACGAGGGAGCGACGGGAGCGAATGGGCATGAACGAGGCTGTGGCTCTCTCCGAGACCGAAGTCGTCGCCGAAGTGGAAAGCCCGCTCGCGCAGTCACCGCAGCGGTTCATCAACCGCGAGATTTCCTGGCTCGGCTTCAACCGCCGCGTGCTTGAGGAAGCCGAGAACCGCAATCATCCCCTGCTGGAGCAATTGCGCTTCCTCTCCATCTCCGCCAACAACCTCGATGAATTCTTCATGGTCCGCGTCGCGGGCCTGAAGGAGCAGGTGCGCGAGGGCGTGCAGACCCCGAGCCCCGACGGCCTCACCCCCTCCGAGCAGCTCACGACCATTCTCGCCGCCGCCGCGCAGCTGATCGCCGACCAGCAGGGCCGCTGGCGCGAACTGAGGCGAGACCTCGCCGGCGCCGGCATCGTGCTCGTGGACGGCGCGGACGGGACGCCCGAGGACCTGGAAGTGCTGTAGCGCCACTTCCTCAACTACGTCTTCCCGGTGCTGACCCCGCTCGCCATCGATCCTGCGCACCCCTTCCCGTTCATTCCCAACCTCGGCTTCTCGCTGGCGCTCCAGCTGGTGCGGCAGTCGGACGGGCGGGGCATGAACGCGCTCATCCGAATCCCGGCGAAGGTCGATCGCTTCATCCGCCTGCCCGACCTCGGCATCGGCGCGCTGCGCTTCATGACGCTGGAGCAGATGATCGGCCTGTTCATCGCCCGCCTCTTCCCCGGCTACGCGGTAAAGGGACAGGGCGTGTTCCGGGTCATCCGCGACAGCGACCTCGAAATCGAGGAAGAAGCGGAAGACCTCGTGCGGCTGTTCGAGACGGCCCTCAAGCAGCGCCGCTACGGCGAGGTGATCCGCATGGAGGCCGACGCCGCCATGCCTGAGGAGCTGCGCAACTTCGTCGCCCGCGAACTCGGCGTGAATGACGACGAGATTTTCGTGGTGGACGGCGTGCTCGCCCTGAACGAGTTCTCACAGCTCGTTTCGGTGGACCGGCCCGACCTCAAGTTTCAGGCCTACAACGCCCGATTTCCCGAGCGCATCCGCGACCACGGCGGAGACTGCTTTCTCGCTATTCGTGAGAAGGACATTCTGGTTCACCACCCTTATGAATCCTTTGACGTGGTGGTTCAGTTCCTTCGTCAGGCCGCCCGCGACCCCAACGTCGTCGCCATCAAGCAGACCCTCTACCGCACCTCCTCCGACAGCCCCATCGTGAAGGCGCTGGCCGAGGCGGCCGAGGCTGGCAAGTCGGTGACGGCTCTGGTGGAGCTGAAGGCCCGCTTCGACGAGGAAGCCAACATCCGCTGGGCCCGCGACCTGGAACGCGCGGGTGTGCAGGTGGTGTTCGGCTTCATCGAGCTGAAGACCCACGGCAAGCTCTCCATGGCGGTGCGCCGGGAAGGCTCGCAGCTCGCCACCTACGTCCACGTGGGCACCGGCAACTACCACCCCATTACCGCACGCATCTACACCGATCTCTCCTTCTTCACCGCCGACCCGGTGATCGCCCAGGACGTGGCGCGCATCTTCAACTTCATCACCGGCTATGCGACGCCGGGCGAGCTGGACGCGATGGCCGTCTCGCCCGCCTCGCTGAAGCCGCGCCTGATGAAGCACATCGCGGACGAGATCGAGTTCGCGCGGGCCGGTCGGCCGGCGGCCATCTGGCTGAAGTGCAATTCGCTGGTGGATCCCGAGATCATCGACGCGCTCTATGCCGCGAGCGCCGCCGGCGTGCAGGTGGATTGCGTCATTCGCGGCATCTGCTGCCTTAGGCCCGGCATTCCCGGCCTTTCCGAGAACATCCGGGTCAAGTCCATCGTCGGGCGCTTCCTGGAGCACTCGCGCATCTACTGCTTCGGCGGCGGCCATGGCCTGCCAAGCCCGAACGCCATCGTCTACATTTCCTCGGCGGACCTGATGCCGCGCAACCTCGACCGTCGGGTCGAGACCCTGTGTCCCATCACCAACCCCACGGTGCATGAACAGGTGCTCGACCAGATCATGGTTGCGAACCTTATCGACAACCAGCAGAGCTGGCGCGTCTTGCCGGATGGCTCCTCCGAACGCATAGTCCCGGCGCCGGGCGAGGAACCGTTCAACGCCCATCAGTACTTCATGACAAATCCGAGCTTGTCCGGACGTGGAAAGTCTCTCAAGGATTCTTCGCCGCGTAGCCTCTTCGTCCGCCGCGGAGGCGGGCGCTGAGTTGACGCATGCGCCTGGCCGGCTGTCCCACGGGGCGCCGGTTGCCGTCATCGACATCGGCTCAAACTCGGTGCGCCTCGTGGTGTACGAGGGGCTCAACCGTGCGCTGACGCCGATCTTCAACGAGAAGGCCCTGTGCGGGCTCGGCCGGGAGGTGCTCTCCACCGGCCGGCTCCCGCAGGATGCCGTCGATCGCGCCTTCGCGGCCCTGAGGCGTTTCCGTGCGCTCTGCGACGCCATGGAGGTGGGAGAGGTTCACGCCCTCGCCACCGCGGCGGCGCGTGATGCGCAGAACGGCCCGGCATTCATCGCCGAGTGCGAGGCCATCTGCGGTACCCGCATCGAACTCCTGACCGGCAAGCGCGAGGCGGAACTCGCCGCGTGCGGCATCGTCGCGGGCGTCCATGCGCCGGACGGCATCGTCGGCGACCTGGGCGGCGGCTCGCTGGAGCTGGTGGATGTGAAGGCCGGCTGCGTCGGCACCGGCGTGACCCTGCCCCTGGGCGGCCTCGCCCTCCAGGACCGCTCCGCGCGCTCGACGCGCAAGGCGGAGAAGATCGTCCGCGACACCATCCCCGAGGCCCAGGTTCTGGAAGGCCTCGCCGGCCGCACCTTCTATGCGGTGGGCGGCACATGGCGGGCGCTCGCGCGCCTCCACATGTTCACCAAGGGCTATCCGCTGCATGTAATGCACGGCTACGTCATCCCCGCCCGGGAGGCGCTGGACTTCACCCGTATCGTCCATCGCGCCGATACCGAGGCGCTGGCCCATATCGACGTGATTTCCGATGCCCGCCGGCCCCTGCTCGCCTACGGCGCGCTGGTGCTGGAGAACATCGTGCGGCAGGGGCGTCCGTCCGAGGTTGTCATCTCCGCGCTTGGGGTGCGGGAAGGCCTGCTCTATTCGCTGCTGCCGGAAGCGGAGCGCGCTGGCGACCCGCTGCTCATCGCCGCCGCCGAGATGAACGTCCTGCGCTCGCGCTCGCCCCTGCACGGCGAGGAACTGGTCGCCTGGACCGACGGATTCTTTGCGTCTGCCCCCGTGCTGGAGGAGGCGGACGAGGAACGCCGCCTGCGCCGCGCGGCCTGCCTGCTGGCGGACGTGGGCTGGCGCGCCCATCCCGACTATCGCGGCGAGCAGAGCCTCAACATGATCGCCCACGCCGCCTTCGCCGGCATCGATCACCCGGGCCGGGCGTATGTGGCGCTGTCGGTCTATTTCCGGCATGTGGGACTCGGCGCCGACGAGAGCGACACCCGCATTCTCGAACTCGTCACCACTGGAATGCTGGACCGCGCACGCATTCTCGGCGCAGCCATGCGGGTGGCCTATGTGTTGTCCGCTGCCATGCCGGGCATCCTGCCCCGCATGCCGCTGAAGGTGCGTGGCGACCAGCTGGTGCTAAGCGTACCAAAAGCGCTGGCGCCACTGGTCAACGAGCGTGTGCAGAACCGCTTGCGCCAACTCGCCCGGCTGATCGGCCGCGAGCCGGCGATGGAGCAATATGACGAGGGGGCGGCGGACTGATCCGCCTCCCACCCCTCGAGGCTCCGCGCCCTGCCCGGTCACGAAAAGGTTGCTGGTGCCCCTGCGTCGCCGCACGGATTTCCGCCTGAATTGGCCGGCAGTCTTTCAGGCATGAAACAGCTCGTGAACATCTTCGGCGGCATCGCCGGCCTTGTGGTGGCGGGTCTCGTGGGCCTCGCCCTCTTCACGCT
>JAEWBL010000597.1 GCA_023391175.1 Pseudomonadota bacterium | reverse complement strand
GGCCGGTATCGAGCGCTGGAGCGGCAGAGCTCGTGAAGGCTCGCCTCGCGCAGAACCTGGCACCCATCTCGGCGCTGACCATCGTCGCCAAGGCGCAGGGCCTCTTCGAGAAGGAAGGCCTCGATGTCTCGGTCAGCAACTTCACCAGTGGCAAGCAGGCCCTCGACACGGTGATTGGGGGCGGTGCCGACATCGCCACCACGGCGGAAGCGCCGGTCACGGCGGCTGCCATGGCTGGCCAGCCCATCGCGTTCGTGGCGGGCATGGAATATTCGGACATCAAGACGCTGACGGCGAAGAAGGCAGGCATCTCGACCATCGCCGATCTCAAGGGCAAGAAGATCGCCTACACCGCCGGAACCGGCAGCGAGGTCTACACCACTGAGCTTCTCAAGAAGGCCGGCCTCACCGCCAAGGATGTCACGCTCGTCAATCTGAAGCCGCAGGAAATGCTGCCCGCGATGGCGGCCGGCAGCATCGATGCTTACGACACCTGGGAACCCCACATCTCCAACGGCCGGAAGGCGCTCGGCGACGATGTCGCGCTGCTGGACACCAAGGGTGTCTATTCAGAGACCTTCAACATTGTCGTGATGCAGGATTACCTGAAGGCCAATCCGCAGATCGTCTCCAAATTCCTCGCCGCCCTCATCGCCGCCGAAGCGTGGGTGAAGGCGCATCCCGAAGAGGCGATCGAGGTCGTCTCCAAGGCCGTCGGCATGAAGCCGGAGGATCTGAAGCCGATCTGGAGCGACTATGTCTATCGGGTCGGCATCGGCGCGAAGCAGATCGATGCCCTCAAGGCTCATGCTCAGTGGCGTCTCGATACGAAGAACCATCCGCCCGGCGTAACCGGCGTGCCGGATTTCGCAGTGGTTCTCTTTCCAGAACCTCTGCGCGCCCTGGACGCCGCCCGCGTCACCTACAAGCTCAACTGAAGCGCCAGGGTCATGGCGGACGTTTCCACCCCGGCCGCCCTTTCCCCACGCGGGGCAGGCACGCTCCCCGCTGCGGGAGCGAAGCGGCGGCGCAAGGCCCGGCTGGGCCAGCGGATCAACGTGGCGGTGGGGCTCGTCTCCATCCCGCTGTTCGTGCTGGTGTGGCAGCTGATCGCGCAGGCGAGGATCGTCAATCCGATCCTCTTTCCCGCACCCACCGAAGTTGCACGCGCGGCGATGGAGTGGGTGACGAGTGGCCTGTTCTTAGAGGACGTGGTGGCGAGCCTGAAGCGGGTCGCTACCGGCTATCTCGTCGGTTCCGTCGTCGGCGTGGGATGCGGCCTGCTCACCGGTCGCTCTGCCTTCTTCTCCGGGCTGCTCGGCCCGCTGTTCCAAGTGCTGCGGCCCATCCCGCCCATCGCCTTCGTCTCCATCGTCATCCTGTGGTTCGGGCTGTCGGAGAGCGGAAAGGTCTTCCTGATTGTCTGGGGTGTGTTCTTCACCGTCTGGCTGTCCACCCATCTCGGCGTCCAGAAGGTGGATCAGGGACTGGTGCGCGCCGCCCAGATGCTGGGCACGCCACGCCGCCGGCTCGTGGGCGAGGTGGTGCTGCTGAGCGCGCTGCCCTTCATCGTCGTGGGCCTGCGCACGGCGGTGGGCATTTCCTTCTACACACTGGTGGCGGCAGAGTTGGCGGGCGCATTCGCCGGCATCTTCTATCGCATCCAGCTGGCCCAGCAGAACATGCAGACGGGCCTCGTCTTCGCCGGCCTCGCGGCGCTTGGCCTGATCTCCTTCATCGCCGATCGCTGCTTCGCGATGCTGGCGCAGCGCCTGGTATGGTGGCGATGAGCATCATTTCCATGATCCGCAAGCCCGTGCCTGTCCCGCTGAGGGAGGCCGGCGAGGTGGAAATCGACGTGCGCGATGTCACCATCGCGTTCGAGCGAGACGGCGGCGAACTCGTACCCGCCGTTGACCGGGTATCCTTCCAGGTGCGCCGGGGCGAGTTCATCTGCCTGCTGGGGCCGTCCGGCTGCGGAAAGTCCACCCTCCTCAATGCCGTTGCCGGCTTCGAGACGCCCTATGAAGGTGAGGTGGTGGTCGGCACGAAGGTCGTTACGGGACCGGGGCCGGATCGCGGCGTCGTGTTCCAGCAGCCCCGGCTGTTTCCTTGGAAGTCGGTGCGGGCGAACGTGGCGCATGGCCCGCGCATGGCCGGCAAGTCCCGTGTCGAGGCCCGCGCGATCGCCGACGAGCTGATCGAGATGGTCGGCCTGTCGCGCTCTGCCGACGCGCTGCCGCACACCCTCTCCGGCGGCATGCAGCAGCGTGTCGCCATCGCACGCGCGCTCGCCAACCGGCCGAACATCCTGCTGATGGACGAGCCGTTCGGCGCGCTGGACGCCCAGAATCGCACGGTGATGCAGGAGGGCCTGCTCCGGCTGTGGGCGCAACTGGACACCACAATCCTCTTCGTCACCCACGATATCGACGAGGCTGTGCTGCTGGCGGACCGGGTTCTCGTCATGTCGGCGGGGCCGGGGCGCATTGTCCGCGACCTGGCCGTGGACCTTCCGCGGCCGCGCACCATCGAAACGACATTGGGGACCCGCTTCCAGGCGCTTCGCCGGGAGTGTCTCGACCTCATCAGACAAC